>JAPTUI010000348.1 GCA_028067895.1 Pseudomonadota bacterium
CTAACGTATTAAGTGTATTGATGAAAATTGGTGCCGGCTGAGGGATTTGAACCCCCGACCAACGGTTTACAAAACCGCTGCTCTACCACTGAGCTAAGCCGGCCCAGGATGAAACTGCTGCGCGGGCCGGGATTGTACCGGTGCGCGGGCCTGCGCGGGAAATCAGGGCGGCGGCGCTGAGTGAGCCGCATCCGCCGGCAGCGGCACGCCGGGGGCGACCACGCCGGTCGCCTGCGCCGGCAGCGGCGGCGTGGATCCACTCGGACAGGTCTGGGTGCCCAGCGCGGCCCCGAACTGCGCACGCAATGTCGCCATCGGCAGTGCCCCGGCGCCCCCTGGCGCCCAGGTGTCCAGCCAATACGCCGGCTGCGCCACCAGCCAGGTGGTGAGTCCGGCGGCAAAGCCCTTGGCGCGCGCGCGGCTCAGTTGGCGGTGGGCCAGAGCCCGGTCCCGGAACAGTCCCAGCGAGATGCCCGGTTTGCCGTCGGCCGTCGGCATCGGCTCGGCTCCATGAATGCCATCTCGGCGCAACGCGGCAAGCACCTGGTCCACGCGCGCCGTGCCACTCACGTCGGGCAAATACACCCAAGACCAGCGCTCCGGCTGCACCGCTGCAGTGCGCATCTGCGGCTGCAGATGCTGCGCGTTCAGCAGCGACTGCACGTGACTTGCCACGCGATGGCGTGCGAACGGACCGATCGAGACGCACGCGAGCGGCGGCCCATCCGCCGTGCCCGGTGAGACGGTCGCCGCCTGGGACGCCAGCGCCGCGCCGAGTGCCCCGGCCGGGGCTTGTGCTGCCGCGGCGCCCGGCGGGGGCGGCGCAAGATCGCGCGCCACGAGCTTCAGGCGCGGCACGCCCGCGAGCGGCTCGGCGGCGGCGGGCGGCACGGCAATCCACTGGGTCCATCCCCAGAAGAACAGATTGGCGAGCAGCAGGACGAAGAACGCGGTACGCACAGGCGGATTCTCAACCTTCCCGGGCCCACACCGCCAGACCCCACAGCACCAGATCAGCCACTTCGAGGCTGGCGCTGCGGATCAGCGGACGCAGATCGGCGGCGCCGCCACCGGTGAGCACCACCAACGGAGCGCGCCCCACGACTGCACGCGCCTCCTCGACGGCCCGGTCCACCGCTGCTGCAGCGGCATAGCGGGCTCCCTGCTCCAGCGCCGAGCGGGTGGAACGGGCGAACAGCGCCACGGTCGATCCCTTTGCACCCCCCTGCGCCCGGCGGCGGATCCCGCGGGTACCGTCCAGCAGACTCGAGATCATCAGCGGCGGGGCCGGGATGATCGCCCCGCCGCGATGACGGCCATCGGCCCCGAGCAGATCGACCGTCATCGCGGTGCCCACCCCGACGACGCAGAGCGGCAGCCGCTCGAAATGAGCGCGGGCACCGATCAAGCCGAGAAACCGGTCGACGCCGAGCCGCCACGGCTCGAGATAGGCGACCGTGACTCCGCAGGCCTTGCGCCGCGTCGCCACGAACTGCGGGGCCGGCGCGCCCCGGCGCTGCGCGGCGCGCACCAGCGCCGCATTGATCTGCTCGCCGGCGACGCTCGCCACCCAGATCCGCTCGAGGCGGGTGCCGGCACCGATGAGTGCCTCGAATTTCCGTGTCGACCAGCCCGCATGCCGCGCGGCGCGCGAGCGTCCGAGACAGCCGGCCGTATCCCGTGCCCATTTCACGCGGGTGTTGCCGATATCGATCAGCAGAGCACTCACTGCACCGGCCTCACCGTGACATCCCCAGAAATGAACCGCTGCACGCCGTGCGTCGTCTCGATCAGCAACGCGCCGTGCAGATCAATACCGCGGGCCACGCCCTGCACCGCTCCGCTCGGCGTCTGCACGTTCACCTGCACGCCGCGCAGCGCATCGGCCGCGCGCCACGCCTCGATGAACGGCCGCAGGGCCTCGCGCTCGAAGGCACGCAACCCCTGCAGCACGTGCGTGAGGATCGCGGCCGCAATCACGTTACGTGAGACGGTCACTCCAACGCTCGCCAGATCCGTGGCGGGCAACCCGAGCGAGGCGATTTGGCGCAGCAGCGGCTCACCGAGCGAGGCATTCAGGCCAAGACCGATGACCACGCAGGCCGGCCCGGCGGACTCCGCCCGCAGCTCGATCAGAATCCCGCCGAGTTTGCGCCCCTTCACCAGCAGGTCATTGGGCCACTTCAGTTCGGCCTCGAGCCCCGATTCGCGCAACGCGCGCAGCACACACACACCGACGGCAAGACCGAGTGCACCGAGATCCGGCGGTACTTCCCGGAACGTCCAGCTGAGCGACAGGCAGATCGCGCCGCCCGGCGGCGCGAGCCACGTCCGACCGCGCCGCCCGCGCCCGGCGGTCTGGAACTCCGCGAGCACGACCTCGCTGTGCTCGAACGGCGGGTTCGCGCGGGCGAGCAGCACGGAATTGGTCGAGTCGGTCTGCCAGAGCGTCTGCAGGTCGCACACCGCGCCGCGCGCGGCCTGCGGCAGCCGCTCGAGAATCCGTGCCGCGCAGATCGGCTCACCGGCCGCAGGCAACCGGTAGCCTCGGTTGGGAACCGCATGCACAGGGGTTCCGGCGTCGCGCAGTGCGCGCACGGCTTTCCACACGGCCCCGCGGCTCACGTGCAGGGCCTCGGCGAGCGCCTCCCCGGAGTGGAAGCGTCCGTCGCTCAACCGGGCAAAGACCTGCGCCGCGAGCGGCAGGGTGTTGCCCGATCGTTCCGCTCCGCCTGTGCCGCCGCGCCGCGCCGCCATATCAGGACGAGCGCGCCCGCAGTCCGAGCAGCCACAAGCGCCGGGCGCGCGGCTCGGTGCCGGCGCGCATGCGCGCGATGTTCGCGCGGTGCGTGTAAATGACGAGGAGCGCCGCGAGCGCGGCGAACACGAGCAGCGGGCCGCGCGTGTGCGGCCGCAGTGCCGCGGCCACCGCGAACACGACCGCCCCCAACATCGAGCCGAGTCCGACGTACCCGCTCAGAACGACCGTGAGCAGCCAGGCGGCCAGCATCGGCACCAGCAGCAGCGGCGCGGCACCGAGCACCGCGCCGATCAGGGTCGCCACCCCTTTGCCGCCGCGCCGGCCGTACCACAACGGGTAGACATGCCCGAGGATCACCGCGATGCCGCACACGGCCACCGGCCACTGGCGATCGAGCGCCCCGGAGGCCAGCGGCAAGATCGCCGAGCGGGCCAGTACCGCGGTCGCGAACCATCCCTTGCCGATGTCGATCGCCAGCACGCCGAGCGCGAACCGCTTGCCCTGGGTGCGCAGCGCATTCGTACCGCCGGCGTTGCCGCTGCCGAGGCGGCGGATGTCGACGCCGCGCAGTCGGCCGAGAAGGAGGCTCCCGACGACCGAGCCGAGCAGATAGGCCAGTACGGCTTTGATCAGCAGCGCGCTCACGGCCGAAAGACCTCCGCGAGCATGCACCGTGCGCTGCCGCCGCCGAGGCGCTCGATCGTGGGCAGCGGAGCGACCAGCACGTCGTCCGTACAGGCCGCGAGGCGGGCAAACGTGTCCGGCGCGAACGCATCGCGGGCCGTGCGGGACATCACTAGAACGTGGCACTCACCGAGCGCCTCGTCCTGCGTGGTGAGCTCGAGAACGTTGCCGGCGAAGCGCTCGAGTTCGCCGTATCCGATGTCGATCAGCTCCCGGCCGCCGGCGCGCAGCCGCTCGAGCACGCGAGCGCGATCAGCCGCCGCGATGGCTTCAGTGCCGATCAGTGCATAGCGCTCACCGAGGCTCATCAACACATTCGTGTGGTAGAACGGCACGCCGCTGCGGTCTGCCGCATCGAACAGCACCGTCTCGTAGCCGAGCGCCTGGGCCCATTCCTCGAGCACCACCGCGTCGGTGCGCGCAGAGCGGCAGGCGTACGCCACGCGGGCGCGCCGGTCGAGCACGAGGCTGCCCGTGCCCTCGAGAAAGCGCCCCTGCCGCTCGTGCTCGGTCAGATCGAGCACGCGCCTGACGCGCCATCCGAGCTGCTCACTGACCGCCTGCAGCGCATCGTGTCGCCGTTCAGCGCGGCGGCTCGGCGCCTGCATGGGGTAGAGCACCACCGTGCCGTCGGCATGGAAGCTCACCCAGTTATTGGGGAACACCGCATCGGGCTTGGGCGGATCGGGGCTGTCCTCGAGGACGCAGACCTGCACGCCCTCGCCGGTCAGCGCAGCGACCAGCGCGTCGAATTCCGCTCGCGCAGACGCGGCAGCGCCGGCGGGGCGCTCGGCGCGCTGGAAGGCATTGCTCGCCGC
>JAPTUI010000088.1 GCA_028067895.1 Pseudomonadota bacterium
AATTCCTTAAGGAACTCGGTAAGGTGTGGGAGCACTGTTTTCGGGCGCTGGCGCCGGGCGGAAGAGTGGTTTGCGTCGTGGGCGACGTCTGCCTGTCGCGCCGCAAGAATAATGGCCGACACACCGTCGTGCCGCTGCATGCCTCGATTCAGGAGCATTGCCGTACACTGGGTTTCGACAATCTTGCCCCAATCATCTGGCACAAGATCTCCAATGCGGTTTATGAGGTCGAGAATGGGTCGAGTTTTCTTGGCAAGCCCTATGAACCCAATTCCGTCATCAAGAACGATATCGAATTCATTCTGATGCAGCGCAAGCCAGGCGGCTACCGCACGCCCGAGCTGTCAGCTCGAGTCCTCAGCGTTATCTCCGGTGAGAACCATCAGGCATGGTTCCAACAGATCTGGACCGGCCTAACGGGTGCATCCACCCGGCATCATCCCGCCCCCTATCCGGTTGAGCTCGCCGAGCGGCTGATTCGCATGTTCAGCTTTGTCGGCGATACGGTGCTCGACCCATTCATGGGCACCGGCACTACGACAGTCGCCGCGGCGAAATCCGGCCGGAACAGCATTGGCTTTGAAATCGACGAGCACTATTTCAAGATGGCGCGCCAGCGCGTCGAGCAAGAAACCTCGTCGCTGTTCAACAAAAACACGATTGAAATTCGCACCCCGGGTCGTAAGGGATGAGCCTGAATCCTGAAATTGAAAAGCGCCTGCAGGGAGCAATCAAGCACTTCTGGAGAACGCGCGAAACTCAAGCACAGAAACAGGGAACCACGTCCGGCAGCAAAGACGCAGGGGCGCGTTCCGCCGTTACTGGCGGCGCGCAGATGGATGGGTTTATTAACCTTGGACGTGACCTGCTGTGCGAGTGCGGACTGCCGAAGGCCGACGTTTACTGCGGGAAATACGCCGAGTTGCCGGGCTGGTATCGTCCCGAGAAGAGGTGGGATCTGCTCGTTGTGTCGGACGGCCGGTTCCTTGCGGGCATTGAATTCAAATCGCAAGTCGGTTCGTTCGGCAACAATTGCAATAACCGTACCGAGGAGGCTATCGGCAGCGCGGCCGACCTATGGGCGGCGTATCGCGAGGGGGCATTCAAGCCTTCCTCTCGCCCTTGGCTCGGATATCTGATGCTCCTCGATGAAGCTCCGGGCTCGCTCAGTGCTGTGCGAGCTCGAGAGCCGCACTTCAATGTGTTTCCTGAGTTCAAAGAGGCTTCCTATGCCAAGCGCTACGAGATTCTGCTCACGAAGCTCGTGCGCGAGCGGCTCTACGACTCCGCCTGTTTCCTGATGTCCAGCGCTGCTGATGGCGCCAAGGGGCGCTATAAGGAGCCTGCCTCTGAGCTGAGTTTCAGCAATTTCGTCGAATCGTTGCTTGCCAGGGTGATTGCCGTCGCCAAATGCAGGGAACAGCCGTGAGCGCGAAGTGGGCCACATGTTGTGCTGAGGGGTGCGGCGCTTCATTGTTGAGGGATGGGCGATCAAGATGCACAGGTGCGATTCAAGCGGCGCTGGCTAGACATTAATCCGTAAATAGTCTTTGCTTGCTTGCAGCGGATCAGAGCATGGCCTATAGCATTTTCAGTTGATGGATACACGGAGGATGGCTTGCAGCGGCGTTTTCATTGGGGAAAACGCCCATCGATGTCGGGGCGTCTGTCTACACCGACACTGAAAATGCTATACGCCAAACACCCGAACCAGGAGCCGCACGCGGGAGATCCGCGCGCACGGATCTGCGTGGGGAACGGTTCGCAAGAATGGTCCCTACCCACACTCCACGAAGCGACATTTCGCTTTCCGCACCTGTCGAGTCTTGACGCGGAGCGACCTTCCGCTCAAGACGGGGGTCCCTTGGGCGCTCACGATCTACGCTGCCGGCGGCAGCGTCCCCGTGGTCTTTCTTCCGCCACATTCAGCGCATCGTCAGGCTTGCCTGAAGCGGCAGATTCGCCGAGGAATCTCCGGCTTTGATGGTGTAGGTTCCTGGCTGGATGCGCCAGGCGTGGCTGGCGACCGACCAGTAGGAGAATGCCTCTGCACTCAGCGGTAGCGTGACTCGTTTTGATTCACCGGGAGCCAACAGGATCTTGCAAAATGCCGCTAGTCGAAGCGGCGGCTCGTCCCCTGCGGGAATATGCGGGAAGCCGACATAGACCTGGGCCACCTCTGCGCCGGCCCGGCGTCCTGTATTGGTCGCGGTGAGCTGAACAGTGGCTGTGCGCGGTTTACCGGCTGCCGGCGTTACTTTCAGGTCTGAGATGGAAAAGGTGGTGTAAGAGAGGCCATATCCAAATGGAAACAGGGGCGTAAGATCCTGGGATTGGTACCAGCGATACCCCACATCCAGCCCTTCGCCATAGTGGACCTCCTGGCCATTGCCTGGATACCACTCCGGATTCTGCGCAAATGTCTGGCTGACGGTGGCCGGAAATGTCAGGGGCAGTTTCCCGGAGGGATTCACCACGCCAAAGAGGACATCGGCCACAGCGTTGCCGTCTTCTTCACCCGGATACCATGCCTCCAACACGGCCGCCACGGAATCGATCCAGGGCATCAGCAGCGCCGAGCCACTCTTGAGCACAACGATGGTTTTTGGATTGGCCGCCGCTACTGCGGAGATGAGCGCATTCTGCGCCGCGGGCAGCTCGATGGGATGGTCGCGACCCTCGGTCTCTTCGTCGCCGACCATGACAATCGCCAAATCGTCATGCTTGGCCGCACGCACCGCCGCCTCGACGTCAGAGCCGTCGAGCAGATCCACGTGCTTCTGGAGCGGCATATGCGCCTCGATTCCGTCCACCGGATCAATCCTGTAGAGCGGGATCACATGAGAGCTGCCACCGCCGCCTGTCACTGCGTGCATGGCGTCAGGGCCGATCAGTGCGATGGATCGGAGAGCGGTTGTGTCAATGGGCAGAGTGCTGTTCTGATTCTTCAGGAGCACCATGCCCTGCTCGGCGATCTCTCGCGAAATCCGGCCGTCCTCGGGCGCCGGAATAGGCCTGAGCTGATTCGGCTTCTTGTCGAAGAGCCCGAAGCGCATCATGGCCGCAAAGCGACGCACCAGCATTTCATCGATGGTGGCCATGGGGACCTGGCCCTGCTGGACTGCCGTCTTCAGGGCATCGCCGAAGTAGACGCCGGTCGGCATCTCCAGGTCGAGCCCGGCCAGAGCGCTGGGAACGGTGCTATGCACGGCGCCCCAGTCGGAGAGCACAAAGCCTGGAAACTTCCACTCATCATCCAGAACCGAGAGCAGCGGTTTGTTCTCGCAGTTGAAGGCGCCGTTAACTTTCGGATAGGCGCACATAACCGAGGCAACGTCGCCCTTTTGCACGGCGGCCCGAAAGGCCGGCATGTAGATCTCGCGGAGAGTGCGCTCGTCGATGATTTCGTTGATGCTGTGCCGGTTCTCTTCCTGGTTGTTCGCGATGTAATGCTTGACATTGGCCAACACTCCGGCGCTTTGGATGCCCTGAATCGTGGCTGCCGCAATCTGGCCGTCCAGATAAGGATCTTCGCTGTAGCTCTCGAAGGTGCGCCCGTTCTGGGGAATGCGGATGATATTGATGTCCGGCGCTTCCAGAAGATCGGAACCCAGGTCGCGCGTCTCCTCCGCGGCGACGACGCCGTAGCGATGCGCGAGCGCCGGATCCCAGGATGCGGCGAGGGCGATGGGAGCCGGCAGCGCCGTCGCACGCAGTTGCGGACTCGCGCCTCCGGGACCTGCTCCGGCCGGACCATTCGTCATGGGGAATGCCGGGATACCCAGACGCGGAACTCCCGGGACATATCGATAATGCTCGGCGGTGTGAATCCCATGCAGCTCGGCGATCTTCTCGTCGAGTGTCATCTTCGCGACGATCGCTCGGGCGCGTGCGTAGTCCTGCTCTATCGCTGCGGATCCCGACTGCGCTACGCCCAAGCGGCAAGCCATGGTCAGCAAGGAAAAAATCAACATCCCGGATACGTGACGCTTCATGGCGCCGCACTCCTTCTTTTCGAATTCTGTCATAGCAATTCGGGCTCTGCGCAGGAAAGTGTAAAAAGGGCCGTTTTTTGCTAGGTTTCGCGAGTGCGACGGTCTTTGCCATTCTCAGGGCTACGGTGGTCAATGACTGGACGCGGATTCTGGGCTGGCCGGGCTACAAGGTATACCGGCACGAGCTTGACGAACGAGGCAAGCGATTGAAACTGTGGGCGCGGCGGAAACGGGCCAACAAGCAGTGGGTGTGCTCGGGCTGTGG
>JAPTUI010000133.1 GCA_028067895.1 Pseudomonadota bacterium
AGTTCGCGGCAATCACCGACATGCGTGCGGTTCAACCACTCACGCATGTCTGTCCCCACGCTGTGCGCCGCAGGACGAGCGAGGACGGGCGCACGACCCGGGCGGCTGGCGAATCTCGAAGAACCCCCGCAACCGCGGGCTGACCTCCATCGCCAGGCGCGCGAGCCCCGCGGTGGCGCAGTTGTTGATCTTGAATCCGGCGTCCGAATGTTCGCGCACCGCAGTACGCCACCGCAGGACGTGGCAGAGCCCATCAGCGGACCATCGGCGCTGACCGCGCGCCTGGGTCCGCAGCGCCAGGCGAACGAACTCCTGAAACACATGCATGTTGTCCGCAAGCCACTCCCAAAAGCCCGCCGGGTATGTCCCGTCGTCATATTTCGCTCGCCAGTCATCAACCGGCGAAGGACCCAAGGAAAGCGTTTGTTGCGATTGCTGCATCTGATCTGCCTCGCCGCTAAAGGTATGGCATGCCATACGTGCTGTCAAATGTTTGCGACCGACGGTTCCAGCGCCCGTGTGCCCCGCGCGGGGCTCGCCGGACGGGTCACCGCCGCGAGCGCCGCCGCGCGCCGCTTCGCGTGGCGCGCCATCTTGCGGCTACCGCCGCACCACTTGACGGCCTCACGCTCGGACCAGTGCCCGACCGCGAGGATTTCGAATCCGGTCCGTGGATCGGCACTCGAACCGCGGCTTTGGCGCAGGCGGGCAAGGAACTGCTCCTCAGCACGCCGGGTTTCCTCGTCGATGAGCAGCTCGTCCGTGCCCGCGTAGGCCCGGCCGGTCGCCACCTCAATCCCATCGTCCGCATCCGTCTCCTCTCCCCGCGCACTCGCCTTGCTCCATCGGCGCGCCCACAGCCAGGCGCGCTTGATGAGCCAGCGGCGCGGCGGACCGCGGCGCGGGTCGTAGTCGGAAACCGTCTGCGCCACCTCGAGGCACATGAGCATCATTTGCTGCTCGACGTCCTCGAGCGGCACGCGCGTTGCGCGACTGATTGCGGGAGCCTCGAGCCGCAGCGCCTCAAAGAGAAATGCCGCCTGCGCCTGCATCGGATCCAATGAGCGTTCCTTTCCGGTCACGACCGCTCTCCCTCGCGCGCAGCGCGTTCGGCGTGATGGGCGGCGGCGTTCAGCACGCAACACGGCGGGAATTCAGGGGGACGAACGATCTTCTTGAGCGCGGCATCGAGTACGCGCTGCACCGGCGCAAGCGCCCCGCGCAGGACCTCGAACACCGGGTCCGTGATCTCTGCTGACCCGCCCATTGTGGTCAGCAACGTATCGAGGCCCTCCCTCACCCCATCAAGACCCGCGATCAGCGCATCGCGCTCGTCATGCGCTTCCAGGTGATAGGCATCGAGCGCTTCGGCAAACGTTCGCAGCGGCCGGCCGTCCTCCTCTGCCGGCGGCACAGCCGTGGACTCAGCACCGCTCCCCAACCCGCCGGCCGGCCGAGAGTCCCCCTCACCCTCGCCGGACGTACCATCGGGAGCGGGGCACGACGCCGAACCGCTTTCGTCCCCCGGTCCGCGCCCCGCGGAAGAAGTCACGCCCGGAGCGGTGCGAACGGCCGGCGCGGAGTCTCCGCCCTCCCCATCACCGTCCTCGTCGGCTCCCTCATCGCTTGGAGCACCAGCGGGAGCCCCGGCCGGCGCTGCGGCGCCGCCCGTCACCGGCGGTGCCGCCGAGCGGGGCATGGCGAGACGCAGTTGCTTGGCCCGCTCGGCGAGTTCGTGTTCGCGCCGCACGCGCTCGCATCGATCCGCGGTGACCGGGTCGGTGCTGTCCAGCACCCGCTTTCGCACCGCCGGCTCGAGCGCCAAATAGGCGTCCCAACCAGTGACGGATGTGAGCCTCCCTGCGGCGATGAGCTCGCGGGCATCCCCTGAGCGCGCGATCGCCAGCAGCGAAACTACATAGTCCTCGTTATGGCCGAGCACCCTGGCGATGGCCGGTGTCGGGAACCCACCCTCGGCAATCCGAAGTACACCACTCGCCTGCTCCTCGAGGGTCAATTGGTCGCGATGAGTATTCGCCGCGAGCTGAATCACCATCGAGACCATCGTGACGCGCTCCGTGAGCGCCATCTCACGAGCCTCTAAGGTCGCGAGTCCCTCGACGCGCGCGGCGCGCCAACGCCGCTCGCCGTCCACCAGCACCCACCCCGTGGCGTCGCGCCGCACGACAATGGGCTGCACCTGAATCACCCGTAAACTCGCACCGAGCTCCCTCAGAGTGTCCTCGTCAAAGTGTTTGCGAGGTTGCTCCGGGTCCGGGCGCACCTGATCCACCGGCACGGTGATGAGCCGACTGCTCTCCCATTCCGCTGCACCGAAATCCAGTTGTCCCTCACGACCGCCACCCTCCTCATGGCCGCTCGCGAGCACAACGTGACTGCCTTCAACACTCATGGCTGCTTCTCCTGATAAGTCGATTACGCTGCGTCCGCGTGCGGACGCTGTTGGATATCGATCGATTGCTGCTCGACTCGGCTCGGGTCCGGATCGATGTCGATTTCCCGGACTTCCGAAACCCTGAGCGGATGGTCCTCGGCCTCCCCCCGGCACAGAGCAAGTCGTGCAACCGGCGCGAACTTCGCGCCTGACGGCAACGGGACCCTCACGAGAAAGCAAAAGACCTTCATTCATTCCGCTCCCGCGGTCCTCGCCAACCGCGCGAAATTGCGGCCGTCGCGACCGTTCACGACGGCCTCCACTGATCGGCCTGATAACGGACAAAGAGCGAGACATCGAGGCGCGCGGTCTCGATGAGGAACCCGACCACCGCGACCTTCTTCGCGTCCGTCGGGGTCCGCTCCGCCCACACGACAGAGGAGACCCCCGTCGCCTGTTCGACTTCGATGTTGATGGCACTCAGGACGCGCGCGTCACTCAATTGGTGCTCGATCCACCGCATCCGCCGTGGCTCGACTTCAACGACCTTTTCGACCATTCCACTCCTCCCAAGTGTTTCCGCGGCAACCGCACCGTGCCGCGGCCTCTACAGTGAATCCCCCGGAAACGTCTGGCATGCCATACCTGCAACGCCAAAAAAAGACCCGTTTTACCCGCCTTGCGCCTGCTCCGAGGATGTGGTGGCCCGACCCTTCGACGAGAGAATCTCAGCCACGCCCGAAGGTCCGTCGGTCTTGCGCGCCGACAGCACGCCACGTTCCTCCAAAGTGCGGGAGTGCTGCGCGAATCTCCGCCACTTCGCGAACCTCGATGTAGGCTTGAAGGAACCGACGCTCGAGCGCGTGCAACCACGCGGTCTCGCAGAGCGCAATCGACCCATACCCACCAATCGTCGCCACCGCGCGGTCCACCAGGGCGTCGCCGCTCGTCACGTCTTCCCGCACCCGTCCGAGTGCGATCGCTGAGCGCGCTGCCCGCCGGGCCATTTCCCACGCATCGACCCCCGCACGTTCCGTTGCAGTACGGCGCAGGTCCTCAAAGTCCTTCGGGGTCGGCATCCATTCACAGCGGCGCAGCAAGACCTCAGCTCCCTCGCGAAACGCCTCAATGCTCCATCCTTGCATCGCGCGCCAGTACAATTCAATTGTGGCGGCGGCGAGCGGACGCCCCTTCAGTTGCGCGAATCCCAACACCACCTCAAGAAATGCGTCATAGTCCTCTGGTGTCACTGACGCACTCCAAACAGCCGATGCCGTGCTTCTTCGGCCGCCGCCACATTGGCCGCGAGCAGCGCATCATCTTTCGTCCCCGGAGACGACCAGGGCAGGAGAAATGATTTCTCCGGACCGAGAAAACTCGCCGCTTGTTTTACAAACTCTGTTTCGATCTTGCCCGTTACCACACAAAACTGCGCGTAGCGCCGCGCCCCATCCAGTAACTCAGACTCCGTGTGACCCTCCTTAAGACGAGCCTTTCCGGCTCGAAGCGCCCGGCGCCACTCCTGGCTTCCCGCGCGCTTGGGATAAATCCTCCGAAAGTCCGCGAACCATTCCGGATCTGACTCCGGTTCCGAATTTTCCGCAGGCTCTGAGAGCGCGGCTCCTTCCAACGCGAATAGGTCGGCCGACCGACCCCCGGGCAGCGCGGCTCGCGGACCCACCCCGGAACCGTGTTCATTCTGGCCTTCATTTGCCAGTGCTTGACCCTTCGAAGGGGCTCCCGAGCCCCCCGGAAGGGGCTTCAACGCAGGCACGTCGAGCAGGTGGTATGCGACCCCGTAGCGAGTCATAAAATCCTGAAAGAACGGCGTCTTCTTCGCCCGCTC
>JAPTUI010000471.1 GCA_028067895.1 Pseudomonadota bacterium
AAATCAGGTTTCTCGCGCGCTTCTTTGCCTCTGTCCCTCGGGTTCGCGCGGGGCGGCGCGCGACGATTGTCGGGCGGCCCGGTCAGGGGCGAATCCGCTCCGCCCGTGGCTATAGGAGAGCAGGCCACTAACCCGGAGACAGCCTGATATGACGAAGAAGGAACTGGCGACAGTGCTCGCCGCACTGCGCTACTGGCAGCAGGACCTCGAAGCCAATGACGATCCGCCGATCAGCGAGGAGCACTTCGCAGAGTGCGAGCCGCTGACATCCGCGGAGATCGATGCGCTTTGCGAGCGGCTGAACGCGCAGAGCGCGGAGCCCGCCAAGCGGGCGATGCCGAAGGGCCGGATGCGGCGCGGCAAATCGAGGCGCTGAAGAGTCAGCGGACAGGGCAGATCGAGGCCGCGGAGCATTTCCGCGGCCTTTTTATCTCGGCGGGCAGTGCACAGGTTGCGGGCTGCGTTCCCTATAGAACGGCAGGTCATTACCCAAAGAGGCGGTGAGCTGTGACTCACGGCCCAAAGGAGGAGCGTAGTGCAGTTTCGAGTTTCCTGGAAAATCGATATCGAAGCGGAATCGGCAGAGGAGGCCGCCCGCGCGGCGCTGGCGATCCAGCGTGAGCCCGACAGCATTGCCACGGTCTTCGAGGTGCAGGCCGAGGGAGACGCACACCCGGTGGCGGTCGATCTCACCGAGATAGACGAGCGGAGGCGCCGCGCATGAAGCTCGTGCTTTCAGCCATGGCTTGCGCGGACTCGGACTACCACCCGGACTGGGCGGCGATCGAGATCACCTCAGAGTTCGTCTCGCGCGTCACCCGGATGCGCTCGATCTGCGCGAAGGAGAACCTTGCCGGCGTGTTCGATGCCTGTGGTCCGGACGAGTGGGGCGGGGGAGACGAGTGCATCGTGCAGGCCGATCGGCTGATCGTGCAGAAGGACTGCTTCTGCTTCCATGCCCATCCTTGCTATGCCGACTACGACATCGAGACCGCCGATGTCGATATCGAGACGTTCCTCGCGGCTATCGCCGACCCTGAGGGCCAAGTTCCCGAGGGGTGGGCCTGGCATGAGGGACGGCTCTACGTCACGAACGACGCGAGCAACGCGAGTCTCGCGTACTTGACCGAAAGTTTCGAGGAAACGCAGGCGGAGTCCGCTGGCGCCTCGTGACTTCGCCGCATCCGGCCCCGAGTGGGCCGGATTTTTTATTTCTGATTCTGGCGAGCCGCTGCCTATAGACCAGCAGTAGGTCAGTAAGGGGTAAGTTATGGCACTCAGGATTGCCAGCAAAATTGTCGGGTATGAGGTGGAGTCCAAGGCCGCGGAGGCGGCAGAGTCCCACACGAAGCCGGCCGAGCAGAGCGTCAAAGCGCTGCCGCCGGAGAAGCAGAGTGCAGCGCCGCCGGCTATTCCGTTTGCGGAGCGGATCGAGCCGGTGCTCGTGGAGATGAGCGAGAGGGTCGAGCGGCCGGAGTGCCTGCGGGGCACGACGTACAAAATCAAGACCCCGGTGTCCGAGCACGCCATGTACGTGACCCTCAACGACATGGTGCTCAACGAGGGTACGGAGTTCGAGAGCCGCCAGCCGTTCGAGATCTTCATCAACTCGAAGAACCTCGAGCACTACCAGTGGATCGTCGCGCTCACGCGGGTCGTCTCGGCGGTGTTTCGCAAAGGTGGCGATGTCACGTTCCTTGCTGAGGAGCTGCAGGCGGTGTTCGACCCGAAGGGCGGCTACTGGCAGAAGGGCAAGTACATGCCCTCGCTGGTCGCAGAACTTGGCTCGGTGCTCGATAAGCACATGCGCGAGATCGGGATGATTCAGCCGTCGGAACGCGCACTTGCGGCGCGCAAGCTGATTGCGGAGAAGACGGGTGCGGCAACCAACGTCGTGAAGCTACAGGCGGCAGCAACACCGGAGCCAGCTGAGGCGATTCCGCCGCATGCGATCGGTGTGAACGCGATTTCGACCAAGACCTGTCCCGAATGCGGCTTCGGTGGGCTGGTCCAGAGTGGGGGATGCGAGGTCTGCCCTGATTGCGGGCACTCTCGTTGTGGATGAACCAACACGGCGGAGCGCTTGCTCCGCCGTTTTTTTGCTCTTATGCGTAAATTTCGGCGGACCGTTGAGAAGATACACGCATCGCTCCGCTGTGTCAACTGACATCCTGACACAACCTATCGAAAATGGCTAAGCCCCGCAGCTTTCAAAAGAGGTTCTCACCAAAATGCTGGATTCAAACTCCCTCCAATCCGATCCCGATGCGTTCGGGTTCTCTCCTGGCGCGGCCATCGCGACGCGTGAGCTCCCCGGGACCCCTCAGATGCGGCTCACCGCGGCGGCCAGCCGGGGGGATCTTGAGGCGATCGGATTGGCATTGAGTGAGCCTGCGCCGCGGCTCGATCTCGATCACCCGCTGCGTCTTGCGGCCAAGCACCGCCACGGCGCTGCGGTGCGGCTGCTCATTGGCCGGGGGGCAAGCGTTTCACGAGCGTTCTCGCCGAATCATGCACCGAGCCGGCTCGGCAAGCGCGAGCAGCTCGTCCAATTCCTCTCCTCCTGCGGCATCGATGCGCAGTTCATCCTGGAGTTGCCCAGGCCGCATGGCCCGAGTCCGAAGAGCAAGGGGCGCTCGCGGCGCAGAAGGTCGGTGTTGGAGAAAGCGGATCGGGCACGATCGCTTATCGCGGCGGCGAAGCGCGAGGCCTGGACGGCTCGCCTGGATGCGCTTCACCTGCACAGAGCGCTGAAGCACCACGAGGGCCTGCTCGAGGAGATCCTCCAGTCAGTTCGGGTGAATGGCGAGGCAGCGGGTAGCCTCGAGCGCGCCGTGCGCGCGGTGCTCTTTGAGCGCGGCATCGCCGATCACAGGCGCCGTCTCTCGAGGGCGATCGTACGCAAACTCTACAGCGAGGGGCGCGGCGGCCCGCTGGCCGGCGGGGCAGGCATCGGGGAGGGAGCCTGAGCGGTGCGCGTGCTGGTTGCCGAGAAGCCGAAAGTCGGCCGCGAGCTCGCCGCCATCTTTGGCGTGGTGAGAAGTGCCGAGGGCTACATCGAGTGCCGCAACGATACGTGGGTGACCTGGTGCCGCGGGCACCTTCTCGGGCAGGCTCGCCCGGAGGCCTACGTCAGCGGTGAGCGGGTCGAGGCGCGCGACCTTCCGGTTATCCCGCAACGCTGGAAGCTCGAGGCGCGCGATGGCGACTCGCGCAAGCAGCTCGGCGTCATCAAGGGGCTGCTCGCGCAGGCCGATGAGGTAATTCACGCCGGGGATGCCGACCGGGAGGGGCAGCTGCTCGTCGATCAGGTGCTCTATGCGCTGCGCTGGAGCGGACGGACGCAGCGGCTGTGGCTCTCGAGCCTCGATGACAAGTCGATCCGCACGGCGCTCGGCAAGCTTCAGCCGAATGCCGAGTATCGCAAGCTCTTCGATGCGGCGCTCGGGCGGCAGCGGGCGGATTGGCTGATCGGCTTCAATGCCTCGATCGCCTATTCGCGCAACCTGCAGGCCCGCGGCATCGGCGGGGCATGGTCCATCGGGCGGGTGCAGACCCCGACGCTCGCGCTGATCGTCGATCGGGAGCGGGAGATCGAGCGCTTCAGCTCGAGGCAGCACTTCACGGTGCGCGCCGAGCTCAAGACCTCGAGCAAGGAGGCGATCTCGGCGCTGTGGCAGATCCCTGACGACCTGCTGGTCGATGGTCTGCTGCTCGATCGTGAGCCTGCGTCGGCGCTCGCGGCACGCCTGCCGGGCGAGAGCGCGGTGGTGGAGAAGTTCGCCCGCAAGGAGCACGCGCGCGAAGCACTGATGCCCTACAACCTGAGCAAGCTCAAGCAGGTGGCCAACCGGCGCTTTGGCCTTTCCGGTCAGGCCACGCTCGATGCGGCGCAGGAGCTCTACGAGGCGAAAGCAACGACCTATCCGCGCACCGATTGCCCGTACCTGCCAGAAGAGCAGCACGGGGACGCGCGCGAGATCCTGGGGGCGCTCGGGGCCCTCTCGAGCGCGGAGGTGGACCCGACGCGCAAGCACGCGGCCTGGAATAGCAAGAAGGTGCAGGCGCATCACGCGATCATTCCGACCGGCGGGGCGCTGCCCGGGGGCTGTTCGCGCGCCGCTGAGCAGGTCTTCACCCTGATCCGCGATGCCTACGTGCGGCTGTTCATGCCTCCGGAGTGTTACGAGACCCGCGAGGCGATCTTCGCGTTCTCAGGCGGTGAGCGATTTCGAGCG
>JAPTUI010000313.1 GCA_028067895.1 Pseudomonadota bacterium
CACGAGTATCCGGGCGCGCCTACCCAACTCGAGCGCGACGAGGCGCTCGGGGCGCTGCGACCGCTGCTCGAGGACGAGCGCCGCGCCAAGCTCGGCCATCATCTGAAGTACGACGCGCACGTGCTCGCCAATCATGGCATCGCGCTCGCCGGGATGCGCTTCGACAGCATGCTCGAGTCGTATGTGTGGGACAGCGTCGCGACCCGACACGACATGGATTCCGTGGCGCGCAAGTACCTCGGAATCGAAACCATCCACTACGAGGACGTCGCCGGCAAGGGCGCCAAGGCCATTGCCTTCAGCGAGGTCCCGCTCGAGCGCGCCGCCGAATACGCCGCGGAGGACGCCGACGTCACGCTGCAGCTGCACCAGTGGCTGTGGCCGAAGATCTCGGCGGTCCCGGCGCTGAAGCGCCTGTACGAGCAGATCGAACAGCCGCTCGTGCCCGTGCTGCTGCGCATGGAGCGCGCCGGCGTACTGGTCGAGCGCGCCCGCCTCGTGGCGCAGAGCGGCGAGCTCGCCCATCGGCTCGCCGAGCTCACCGCGCAGGCGCATGCCGAAGCCGGCGCACCGTTCAATCTCGATTCCCCGAAGCAGCTGCAGCAGGTGCTGTTCGAGCAGCTGAAGCTGCCGGTGCTGCGCAAGACGCCCAAGGGCCAGCCCTCGACCGCCGAGGACGTGCTCGAGGAGCTCGCCGCAGACTATCCGCTGCCGCGCACCGTGCTCGAGTACCGTGCGCTCGCGAAACTGAAATCGACTTACACCGAAAAGCTGCCGGAGCTGATCAACGCCGAGACCGGCCGGATCCACACCTCCTATCACCAGGCTGTGGCCCAGACCGGACGGCTCTCCTCCACCGATCCGAATCTGCAGAACATCCCGGTGCGCACGCCCGAGGGCCGGCGGATCCGCCAGGCGTTCATCGCCCCCGAGGGGCAGGTGCTGCTGGCGGCGGATTACTCGCAGATTGAGCTGCGCATCATGGCGCACCTCTCCGGCGACGAGGGGCTGCTCGGCGCATTCGCCGCCGAACGCGACGTCCATCAGGCGACCGCGGCGGAGGTGTTCGCCACGCCGCTCGAGGCGGTCACGCCCGAGCAGCGCCGCCTGGCCAAGACCATCAACTTCGGGCTGATCTACGGGATGTCGGCCTTCGGGCTGGCCCGCCAGCTCGGCATCGAGCGTGCCGCGGCGCAGCGCTACGTGGAGCGCTACTTCGAGCGCTACCCGGGCGTGCGCCGCTTCATGGACGATACGCGCCAGCAGGCCCGCGAGCAGGGTTACGTCGAGACCGTGTTCGGCCGGCGGCTGTATCTGCCGGACATCCGCTCGGGCAACACGCAGATCCGCCAGTATGCCGAGCGCAGCGCCATCAACGCCCCGATGCAGGGCAGCGCCGCGGACATCATCAAGCGGGCGATGATCGCGGTGGATGGCTGGTGCCTCGCGCACCCCGCACAGGCGCGCCTGATCATGCAGGTGCACGATGAGCTGGTGCTCGAAGTGGCCCCTGCGCACCTGCACGCGGTACGCGAGGCGGTTCGCCACTGCATGAGCTCGGCGGCGAGTCTGCGCGTGCCACTCAGTGTACAGATCGGCTCCGGCGCCAACTGGGACGAGGCGCACTGAGCCGTCGGGAGGTGCGACTCAGGGGGCCGGCTCGATCGCCACGCACAGATACTTGAGCTCGGTGTACTCCAGGATGCCGTGACGCGAGCCCTCGCGGCCGATCCCGGATTCCTTCACCCCGCCGAATGGCGCAACCGCCGTGGAGATCAGCCCGGTGTTCAGTCCGACCATGCCGTATTCGAGCGCCTCGGCGCAGCGCCACGCACGCGACAGATCGCGCGTGTAGAGGTACGCGGCGAGCCCGAACTCGGTGTCGTTCGCCATGCGCAGCGCGTCCTGCTCGGTCTCGAACCGAAACAGCGGCGCGACCGGACCGAACGTTTCCTCGCGCGCCATGAGCATCTCGCCGGTCACACCAGTCACCACGGTCGGCTCGAAGAAGGTGCCCCCGAGCCGGTGCCGGTGCCCACCGGTGACGATGCGTGCGCCCTTGGCGGTGGCGTCAGCGAGGTGCCGCTCGACTTTCTCCAGCGCGCGCTGATCGATGAGCGGCCCCTGATCCGTCGGACCGGTGAGCCCGTCGCCGACCCGCAGCCCGGCGGCCGCGGCGGCCAGCTTTGCGGCAAACGCGTCGTACACGCCCGCCTGCACGAGCAGCCGGTTGGCGCAGACACAGGTCTGCCCCGAGTTGCGGTACTTGCTCACGATCGCCCCGCGCACCGCCGCATCCAGATCCGCATCGTCGAACACGATGAACGGCGCGTTGCCGCCGAGTTCCAGGGAGATCTTCTTCACCGTGGTGGCGCATTGGGCCATCAGCTGCTTGCCGACCGGGGTCGAGCCGGTGAAGCTCAGCTTGCGCACCTGCGGGTGGCCGGTGAGTTCCGCGCCGATCGCGCGCGCGTCGGTCCCGGTCACGATGTTGAAGACGCCCGGAGGGATTCCGGCGCGTGCGGCGAGCTCCGCGAGCGCCAGTGCCGAGAGCGGCGTCTGGATGGCCGGTTTGCACACGAACGTACAGCCGGCGGCGAGCGCCGGGGCGGCCTTGCGCGTGATCATGGCGGCCGGGAAGTTCCACGGCGTGATCGCCGCGGCGACACCCACCGGCTGACGCAGCACGAGCAGACGCTGATCCGCCTGGTGCGGCGGAATCACTTCCCCGTACAGCCGCCGCGCCTCCTCGGCGAACCATTCGATGAAGGACGCCGCGTACGCGATCTCCCCGCGCGCCTCGGCGAGCGGCTTGCCCTGCTCGGCGGTCATGAGCGTGGCGAGATCCTCCTGGTGCTGAAGCAGCAGCGCGTGCCAGCGGCGCAGGAGCACGGCACGCGCCTCGGCGGTCTGGGCCGCCCAGGCCGGGAACGCCGCATGCGCCGCCTCGATTGCCCGGCGGGTTTCGGCGCCCGCCAGTTCCGGGACCGTGCCGAGGTCGGCACCCGTGGCGGGGTTGCGGATCGCGGTGACCGCGCCGGAGTCGGCATCGATCCAGCGGCCACCGACATACGCCTGGGTCCGCAGCAGGTGGGGGTCGCTCAGGTGCATCGGTTCAGGGCCTCCTCGCGTCAGTGTCCCATGCACTCCGGATCGCGGCCAAGCGGGGGCGCTCAAGCAAGAACTTAAGCGTGGCCTTAATGTCGGCCCCCAATCATTGGGCCACGGAACTTTGCGATGCGGAGCGACTCCAATCCATCGAGTGCTTCGGCACTCCCCGCTTCCCTCCCTGAGCGGGCGAAGCCCGGTTCACACGAGACCTGTGCCGGGTTGGTCTGCCCCGATGGCCAGTGCGGCCATCGGGGTCTTTTAACCCTCTGATTGCGCGTCTTCCGCCGGCTCGCGCGCCTCCAGCCAAGCCGCGAGGGTGCGCTGCGCCTGCTCGACGCCGTCCCCGGTGTGTGCCGAGAACAGCTGTACCGTGGCCTCGGAGCCGAGCGCACCGGCCGCAGCGGCGAGCGCGTGGCGCGCCTCGGTACGGCTGAGCTTGTCGCTCTTCGAGAGCAGCACGTGCACGCGCCGCCCGGCGGCCCACTCGATGAGCGCCTCATCGCCCGCGCCGACGCCGCGCCGGGCATCGACGATGAGGAAGACCCCACGCAGCGCGGCGCGGCCGCGCAGCGCTTCGATGAGCGCAGGCCACGTGCGCCGTTCGCGCTCCGGGGCGCTCGCGTACCCGTAGCCGGGCAGATCGACCAGGCGCGCGTGCGCAGACAGCGCGAAGAAGTTGAGCAGCCGGGTGCGTCCCGGCGTCTTGCTGGCGCGCGCCAGGCCGTGGTGGGCCACGATGGCGTTGATCGCGCTCGACTTGCCGGCATTGGAACGGCCGGCGAACGCGACCTCAACGCCGTAGTCGGCGGGAAACTGAGCCGGCGCCGCTGCGCTGGTCAGAAAACGGGCTTGGGGAAATGGCCGCATGCGCCTAGTGTACAATCCGGCCTTTCGCGTCATCGGTCTGAATCCCGAGAGAGCGAACCATGGCGAAAAAAACTCTGCTGCTGTTCGTCCCGACCCTGGTGCTGATGTCCGCGGCCGCCCTGGCTGGCGCGGCCGCACCGCCCGCCGCGCCGCAGAGCGCTGCGGCACCTCCGCCTGCGGCCGTAGCGCCTGCGGCGGCCACGCCGGCGTCCGCCCAGAGCCGTCCTGCGGCCGTCACCCCCGATCCGTACACC
>JAPTUI010000207.1 GCA_028067895.1 Pseudomonadota bacterium
ATCCGGGCCTACGTCGAACTCGGCTTTCGACATCTGGTCTTTCATGCGCCAGGGTTGGACCAGGAGGGATTTCTCAGGCGGTATGCCGAACAGATTCTGCCCCGGCTGCGCCGCGCGTTCGGTTGACATCCTTGCGCCCGAGCGGCGAGTCGCCCGCCTTCAATGGCAGTCCGGCAGCGCCAAGCGCCTCGAACTACGCACGCGTTAGGCCCGCTACTTGGGGGAAATGCGTCTGAGGATCGACAGTCCCGCCGAGACGATCTGAGGTCGTCTCGGCGGCGGCTTCCTGCTGGCGCAGCTTTAACAGCCGTCGGCGCGCGCGGAGAGCGCCCGCATCGCCAAGTAGAATCAGAGGCTTAAGAGCCCAGAAATCGCTCGACCCTATCCGCGGTCGCACTGCTGCGAGAATCGGTTTGTCCTCGCCGTCGAACACTGTCCGCGAATTCCTCCACCTCGCCGCTCGACTCGCAAGTAGCAAGACAGGTAGCGCACTCCCGGCCTGATGATGTGGAAGCGGATATCCGCCACGGTGGGTGCCCCCATCAGGCCGCCGGCGCCAACAGAACGTTCTGCACGTACCAGCTGTTCAGCAGGATGCTGCTCGCGACAGGCTGGGGGCCTCTGTCGCTCTCGACGATCACCCAGCCCGCGTAACCGAGCTCGCGCATCGCCTGCAGCAGACCCGGGAAATCGACCACGCCGGTGCCTAGCTCGCCGAACCAGCGTGGCACCTCGCGTTGACCGCCGGCGAGCAGCATCGCCCGCTCGGCGTTCCTCAGCTTGTATTCCCCAAGCGTATCGACCGCGAGCGCGTCCTTGAAGTGGAAATGGCCGACTCGGCGGTGAAAGCGCCGGTAAAGCGCGATGACGTCATGCCCCGCGATGGCGAGTTCGGCAGTGTCGAACGCGAGGCCTAGGCTCGGGTCCGGACAGAGCCGCAGGAGTTCATCTAGCTCCGCGGCGCTGCGCAGCGAGGAGAGAGCATCGATGTGCACGAATGTGCTCAGTCCTAGCGCCTTGTTGTCCGTGGCAATCGCGCTCAATACCCTCGCGACGCTCGCGAACGCAGCGGCGCTCAGCCCTCCCTGCCGCCAATACGGCGGGAACGCCTGAATCACCAGATATTCCCCGCCGATCTCCGCCACGAAGCGCGCATGCACGGCGGCCTGCTGGCGGATGCGCGCGTGATCGGCCTCGCAGCTGGCGTTGAGGCCGAAATGCCCCTCCTCGAAGCTGAGCTGCCCCGGGTCGAAGAAAACGCCCGGAATCCGCTCGACGCCCCAATCGCCAAACTCGGCGGCGAACCGCCGGACCGAGCCGAAGTGCTGTCCGATGCTCTCAGGCCGGCCCAGAGGGTCCCAGGGGCCGGTGCCGGCGGTGAGTTCGATGCAGCGAAAGCCGCTCGCCGAAGTGATCTTCAGCGCCCGAATGTTGTCGTCCAGCCGGGCGAATCCCTGCCAGCCGAGCTTCCATTGATTGAAGGCGTAACCCCAACGGATGGGGCCCTGCGACGGAATGTTCTGATCTTTCATGGCCGTTCCGTGGAGTTTCTCTCAGGCGTAAATCTTCTGCAGCACGTTGCGGATGTACCAGGCGGCGATGGCGGTGCTGGCCGGATAATTTCCCCCGCCGATGTCCGCCTTGTCGTGCTCCACGCTCACCCAGCCGGTGTAGCCAAACTCCCTCATCGCGGCGAACAGCGCCGGGAAGTCCACCAGACCCGCGGGTGTGCCCATTTCCCAGAACCACCGGCGCGTGGTTCTCGCGGTTACCTCTGATTCGGGGCGTTGCCGGTAATCGCCCACCCGATCGACGTGATGGGTATCCTTCAGGTGAAAACCGCCGCAACGCTCGTGCAGCCGCAGATACAGATCCACCGGATCGACCCCGGCGATCATGTGCTGCGCGGTGTCGCAGTACCAGAACACGTAGCGCTGATCACTCCAATCGTAGAACTTGCGGATCTGCTCGGCGTGGTGGATCCCGCAGTAGAACTCATGATGACAACACGTCCTTATGCCGTACTCCAGGGTCATCTTGCCCACCCGGCTCCACAAATCGGCACAGGCGCGGATCCGCTCATCGGTGACCGGCTCCACGTCGTAGTACTGCCCCGCAGGCATCACAATGAGGTTCTCGACCCCGAGCCCCGCGGCACTCTTCACGACATGATGGGCGTGGTTGAAGAGGGTCTCGTGGGTGGATCGGTCGTGCGCCTGACTCACCCCATTTCGGTACATGACGGCGTGAAACAGGCTGAGCACCCGATCAATGCCGCGCTCCTGCATGAACTGCCGGGCCGCGTCCAGGCTGCCAAACAGGTCGAGGAGCACATCGAGATGGAAATCGAAGGTCTCGATCGCCTCGAACCCGAGTGCGGAGATCTGCTTGAGAAAGGAGTCGAGCAGGCGAGTGGAGGTGTATTGCGAGACATAACCCTGTGGACCATCGATGCGCCAATGGTCCATGTAGGCGAATCGCAGTTTGCGTGGCACGTGGTTCATGGCCGGCCTCAGCGGAAAATGGGCATTACGTATTCGGCGAAGTAACGCAGCGTGCGATGCGCCGCCTCGGTGCTCATGCCGGCGTGCCGTGGCGAGCATACGATGTGCGTGATCCTGCCAGCCTCTCCGTCCTTGATTTTCTCGAAATGCCGCGCAACCTGATCGGGGGTGCCGACCGCGAGAGCCATGTGCGCGCTGATCTTCAGGTTGTTCTCCCGGATCGTCTTGCGGGTGATCTCCGCCTCCGGACCCGGCAGCGCTCCTTCGAGATTGCGCCGCAGCATGTAGAAGTTGATGAAATAATGGATGCCATCGAGACAGGCCTCCCAGGCCTGCTCTTCGGTGTCCGCGATGCAGGTGAAGGTCATCGGCCCGATGTTGAAATTCGCCGGATCGTGGCCCGCGGCGCGCAGCGCGCGGTCGTAGGCGGCCGAGCCTTCCTTGGTTCCTCCGGCCATCAGGTGAAAGCCGCGCTCGGCTGCGTGCGCGAGATTGCGCGGTCCCATGCCTCCCCACCAGATCGGCAGATTACGCTGCGCGGGCTTGGTACTCATGGTCACTTCGGGAAAATCGAAGTACTTGCCCCTGTGACTGAAGGTCTCCTCGCTCGTGAAGCAGCGGCGGATGAAATCAATCGCCTCCCAGCTGCGTGCGTTGCGCTGCTGCGGATCGATGCCGAAGGTGCGAAACTCCTCGTACTGGGAGCCGACGCCGACGCCGAGATCGAACCGGCCGTTAGACATCAAATCGATGACCGCCACGTCCTCGGCGACCCGCAGCGGGTTGTGAAACGGCAGACACAGCACCTGTGGGCCGACGCGCAAACGCTGCGTGCGGGCGGCCACCCACGCGCACACCGTGAGAGGGGAGGGCGTCCACTGGCAGCGCGTCATATGGTGCTCGCCGTACCAGGAGAAATCGAACCCGAGCTCCTCGGCCAGAATCGCATCGCCGATATAGTCCCGGTAGACATCCTCGAGCCGGTACGGCCGATCCGGGTGATTGCGAATTGCGTTGGCGATGCCGAATTTCATGATGCCGCTCCGAATCGGCCGCACGGCCGGTTGCGCTGGAATAGAACAGAAATTCTAAAACTATGGTAAAAGAAAGCGCCGGCAAAGAAAAGCACCGGGCGGCGGGCATGCCGGTCGCACTGGTGCACCCTAGGGGTCCGGTGTAGGCGCGGGGGCCGGCGCCGCGGCGAGAGTGCGCGGAACGTTCTCCTGCGCGGAGTAGCCGCGGGTTGCGCGCCAGAAGAGCGTGAGGGAGGTGGCGGCGAGGACGGCGGCTGCCAGGTACTGGGCGCCGGGCAGTACGATGCCGTCGACGCCTGCGCTGAAGCGGTGAAAGATATGCGTCATGACCGGTGGCGTCACGATCATCGACAGGCTGGTGAGACTGGCGATCGCCCCTTGCAGCTCGCCCTGCTGCTCAGCCGGGGTGCGCAGCGACATGATGCCGGTCATGGCCGGTCCCGACATGTAGCCGAGGCCGGTCGGTACGATGAAAGCGAGGGCCATCGTACCCGAGCGCGACAGGGCAAAGCCGATGAATCCGACGATGCATACGCCCTGCGCGATCAGCGTGCACCATCGGGAGCCGAGCCGGCGGACCAGGCGCTTCACCAGGAATCCGTGTCCGAGGATGCTGGTGGTGCCGTAAATCGCCAGGCTGTAGCCGACGATCAGCGGCGTCCATTGGAATTGCTGCATGGTGAAATACGG
>JAPTUI010000139.1 GCA_028067895.1 Pseudomonadota bacterium
GATGCGCTCGGTCAACCCCGCGAAGGTGCGCAGCCCATCGGCGTCGTACACGCTTGCAACGGCGCTGAGATTCGGTGCGAGCGCGCGCCGCAGCAAGTAGAGCAGGGCTGCCTCGATCAGCAGCACCGCGAGCGCCGGGAGCCACTGATCGCGCATGAAGCCCCAGAGCAGCGCCGCAATCAGCAGCGCCGGCAATCCCAGAGCGAGGGGTCGAATCCAGCGTGCGGCGAGCACATTGGGCGCGCGCGACCAGGCGATCAGGCGCTGCGCTCTGACCGGTGCTGCATCGCTCGCCCCGAGCACCGCCAGGTCCTCGTGCAGATCGATCCGAGCGCGCAGATCATCGAGGCACTCGTGGCGACGGCGGATGTGCTCGACGTCCGCACCCTTGAGCAGCCAGTCGGCGAGCGTCTCGCGCCCCATCGCGGTGCGCGCCGTGCACAGCAGTTCGAACAGACTCCCCGCGCCGAACACGTCGAGGTCGGCCGCGTAGGGATGATGCGCGTCCTCGCGGGGGTGATCCTGAATCCCGGTGCCGGCCCACCGGTCCTCGATGCGCGCGATGGCGCGTCGATGGAACTCGGCCGCACGCAGCGTGCGCATCAGCTCGCGCCGTTGGCGGGCGTGTGCGGCGATGAGTGCGGCGAACGCCGCAATCGGCACGGCCAGCCAGGCGCTCGGGAACCAATGTGCGATCCAGACCATCCAACCGGCCAGGAGAATGACTGCAGCCACGGCGAGCCGTGCCGCACCGAAGCGCTCTGCGCGCCGTTGCAGCACGGCGATGCGCGCTTCGCGCGCGGCGAGTCGTGCCGCGTAGAGTTCGCCCGGTGTCACGCGCGCAGTATAGCGGGCGCGCGCTCGGGCGACCGGCGCGGCGCGCGCGCCGCGCCCCGACGCCAGCTGCTAGGATGGCCGCTTCGGGCCGGCTCGATGCCGGTCGGGGTCAGCGCAGCCGGCGGGGGTCGGTGGGGGCGCCCCGAATGAGAGAACATCAACGCCGCAGGCGGAGAATTCGAATGCATGATGAGAACACGCCGGCCGCTACGGCCGGTTCCGCGCCATCGCTTTGGGGGCATCCGCGTCAGCTGTGGATGCTGCTGGCCGTCACGATCGGCTTCAATTTCTGCTTCTACGGCTTTCGCGCCTATCTGACGCCGTACATCGCCGAGCAGTTCTTCGCCACGCTCGGCAGCGCGGCTGCCCAGCGCCACGCCGATCTGCTCGCGAGTGGATTCCTGGCGCTGATGTACGCCACGCCGATTGCCGGCGGGTACATCGCCGACAAAGTGCTCGGCGAGCTGCGCGCAGTCGCGCTCGGTATGTGGCTGCTGGTGGCGGGGCTGGTGCTGATGGCCCTGCCGACGCTGTTCGGAATGGAAATCGGTCTGGCCCTCTATGCGCTCGCGGTGGGACTAACGGTGCCGCTCACCGTGCTCATCGGGCGCAACTACGCCACCCAGGACCCTCGCCGCGAGGGCGGCTACACGCTCTATTACCTGGCGATCAACCTCGGCTCGTTCATCGCGCCGTTCATCTGCGCCGATCTCATCGGGGCCCGCTTCGGCCTGCGCTGGGGGTTCATCGCCGCGGCTGTCGGCGAGGTGCTCGCCGCACTGCTGTTTCAGCTGCGCATGCACAAGTTGCGCCCGAGCGTGCCCGTCGCGCCCTCCGCCGGGCGGCGTGGTGCGATGCTCTGGGTCCTCGTCGGAATCGCGGTGCTGATCGTTCCGACGGCGATGCTGCTCGCGCATCCGCAGATCCTCAGCGTGATGATGTACGCGTTCATGGGCGCGTTGGTGCTGTATTTCGTGGTGTCGTGCATCCGCCGCGGCGATCGGTTGCAGACGCAGCGTTATCTCGCGCTGCTCGTGCTGTTCGTGGCACTGGTCGGATTCTGGACCCTCAGTTTCCAGGGTGTGACCTCGCTGAACTTCTTCGCGCGCGATTACGTTAATGCCCCGTTCAACTACACGCTGTTCCAGTCGGCCAATCCGCTCTACATCCTGATCTTCGCGCCGCTGCTGGCGTTGCTCTGGCCGTGGCTCGGCAAGCGTGGTCGAGATCCCTCAACGCCGCGAAAGTTCGGCATCGGGCTGCTGCTGGTCGCCCTCAGTTACGGCCTCATGGCGCTCGGGATCCGCTACGGCGTCGCCGCCGATGGCAAGACCGGCTGGGAGCTGCTCGCCGGGTGTTACCTCGCGCAGACCATCGGGGAACTCGCGCTCTCGCCGATCGGCTACGGCCTGGTGGGCTTGCTCGCGGCGCCCGA
Source organism: Pseudomonadota bacterium (assembly GCA_028067895.1). Taxonomy (GTDB): domain Bacteria; phylum Pseudomonadota; class Gammaproteobacteria; order Steroidobacterales; family Steroidobacteraceae; genus 13-2-20CM-66-19. The sequence goes on from JAPTUI010000139.1 coordinate 2,273, forward strand.
GGAGGCTTCCTTCGCCATGGGCGGGTGGTTCTTCGGCTATGCGATCGCCTATCAGCTGGCGGGCTGGATCGCGACGCTCACGGCCGGTGCCGGGAATGCGGCGCATCCGGGGATTGACGACTACGCACACGTCTACGTCCGGCTATTCGTCTACGGCACGGCCTTGAGTCTGGTGTATCTGCTGGGAGCAAAGCCGATCCGAAAGCTCATGCACGGCGTGCATTGAGCGACGCTGGGTCCGCCAGGCTTCAGTGCCGCGGGCGTCGCTCGAAGCGGATCAGTACGAGGGCGAGCGGCACGGTGATGAGCAGCAGCGCCGCGAGCACTGCCAGCGGGTCGCGCGGCCCGAAGCGGGTGATGGCCTCGAGTCCCGTGATGGGTCCGAGGCTGCCGCCGATGTCGCCGGCGACCTGGTAGATGCCGACGGCGCGCCCGTAGTATTCGGGCCGGATCAGCTCCCCCATGATCACGATCAGCGGTACGCTGATCCCGCCGAGGCCGATGCCGATGATGCCGAGCGCGACGGCTGCCGGCAGCAGCGTGTGGGCGAAGGCGAGTACGCCGAAGCCGCACGCCAGACAGGCCGCGGCGGGCAATAGCACCGCGCTCCTGCGGCCGCGCCGATCCATCGCGCGCCCGGCGATCCAAGAGACGATCGCGGACGTGCCCAGCATGACCGCCATCAGTGTCCCGGCAGAGCCCTCCGCGTTCAGGCCCGGTAGCATCAGATGCCGTTCGTGCACGATGAGCACGAGGGAGGCGAGGATCACGCCCTGCGCCGAGAAGAAGACGATGAAGTTGAACAGCCAGATGATCCACAGCGGCCCGGGACGCAGCAGCTCGCGCAGGACCGTGCCGGGCGGTGCCGTCGGGTGCTCGCGAGGCGTGCTCGCAGCGCGGCGCGCGTGCGGGGCGATGAAGAACGCCACGATCATGCCGCCGAAGGTAATGAAGGTCGCGGCGAGAAATGCCGCACGGACCGAGACGAGGTTCGCCACCAGGCCGCCGAGCAGCAGCCCGGCCGGCACCCCGAAGCTCAGCGCCATGCGCACCAGCGCGGTGGCGCGGCCGCGCGCCGCCGGCGTGCTGACGATGAGCGCGCCGGTGAGCGCCCCGACCATCAGCAGCGAAGATCCGACGCCCCAGAGTGCCCGACCGAGCAGGAACCAGGCGGTCGGCCCGCGGCTCGCCAGGCCCGTCGTGTAACACAGGGTGGCGAGCCCCTCGATCAGCAAGCCGCACGTCAGCGGCCAGCGCGCGCCGAAGCGGTCGACGAGATGGCCGGTGAACGGATTGACGCCGAGGCGGGTGATGCGGTTCAGCGAGAGAATCAGGCCGATCATCGCCGGTGCGATGCCGAGTGCCTGACCGACGATGGGCAGGATGGGGAAGACCACGCCGCCCCCGAGGCCGCCCGCGAATCCCAGTGCCGCCAGTGCCCAGAGCGAACCGTTGATGCCGCGCGGCTCTGCGCTCATGCCGTGACGAGGGTCCCGCGGGATCCTCGCGCGCGCGTGGTACGGTGTCGATCCAAAATGCCATTGGGCTGCATCCCGCCACTTTACGGGATGCCCGCGAAGCTTCCAAGTGCGCCGGGCCCCCCAGGCCGCCTGGTGAGGCGGCTCAAGCCGCTGCGTCGTGGCGCAGTGCTTCGTGCTCGAACCGTGCGAGTGCGAAGTGACGTGTCTCGCCAGTCTCCAGTGCGACGAACGAGCGTTCGGGGATGCCGTGATGGGCGCGCGCGGCGGCCAGATCGTGCAGCGGCTCCTCGAAACCCTCGTCGCTCAGGCGGAAGCAGCCGAAGTGCGTGGCGACGGATACCGCCGCACCTAGATCCCGGTGCGCCTGCACCGATTCGTGCGGATCCATGTGATTGGCCGCTTCGTACCAGCGCGGCGCATAGGCGCCGATCGGCAGCAGGGCGAGGTCCGGCGCCCCGAGCCGGCGGCGGA
>JAPTUI010000602.1 GCA_028067895.1 Pseudomonadota bacterium
CGGGACGATCCGCTCGGCGCCGAGCTCGTCGCGCGCGGCGGACCCGGTGCACTGCTCGTGACGGCGCGCGGCGGCGCGATTCCCGCCGGCACACGCTTCGTGCGCGCTGCGGCCGCCGATGCGCACGGCATCGGCTTGCGGCTTGCGGTGGACTCGAGTTGGGGGAGCGCGCCGCTCGAGGTGCCGCTGATCGGGGATTTCAACGTCGACAACGTGCTGACGGTGCTCGCGGTGCTGCTCGGAGCCGAGGTCCCTTTCACCGAGGCGCTCGCGGCGCTGCGGCGCTGCGCGGCCGCGCCGGGCCGGATGGAGGCCTTCGGCGGGTCCGCCGGCCAGCCGCTCGTCATCGTCGATTACGCCCATACGCCCGATGCGCTCGCCAAGGCGCTCGCCAACGCGCGCCGGCACTGCCGCGGGCGGTTGCGGGTGGTGTTCGGCTGTGGCGGAGATCGTGATCGCGGCAAACGGCCGATCATGGGCCGCATCGCCGCGCGCCTCGCCGATGAGATCCTCCTCACCGATGACAATCCGCGCACCGAAGCGCCGCAGCGCATCATCGCAGAGATCCTGCAGGGGATCGGGCCGCACCCGGCGCGGATCGAGCACGACCGCGCCGGTGCGATCCGCGCCGCCCTGCAGGCGAGCGGCGCTGAGGACGTGGTGCTGATCGCCGGCAAGGGTCACGAGACCACTCAGACGTACGGGACCGAGCAGCGGCCGTTCAGCGACCAGGCCGTGGTGCGCGCGGCGCTGGGGCTCGCCTTGGAGGATGCATGATGCCCGAGCGCACCTTGAGTGAGTTTGCCCGCGCCTGCGGTGCGACGCTGCGCGGGGCGGACCGTCCGTTCGGTGAGGTGTCGATCGATACGCGCACGCTCAAGGCCGGCGATCTGTTCGTGGCGTTGCGCGGCCCGCGCTTCGACGGCACGGAGTTCGCCGCCGCGGCGCTCGAGCGCGGCGCCGCCGGCGCGGTGCTCGAGCGGGCGCAACCGCTCGAGCTGGCGCAGATCGTGGTCGAGGATGCGCTGCTCGCCCTGCAGCGTGCCGGGCAGGTCTGGCGCGGCGCGTGTGCGATCCCGGTGGTCGGTGTCGCCGGCAGCAACGGCAAGACCACTACCAAGGAGATGACCGCCGCCATCCTCGGCTCGGCCGGGCCGTGTCTCTCGACGCGCGGCAACCTGAACAATCACATCGGCGTGCCGCTGACGCTGCTGCGCCTGGAGCGCACGCACCGCGCCGCAGTGATCGAGATGGGCGCCAACCGGGCCGGCGAGGTGGCCGAACTGGTGCGCCTCGCCCGGCCGACCGTCGGGCTCATCACCAACGCCGGCGCGGAGCACCTGGAGGGCTTCGGCAGCCTCGAGGGCGTGGCCCACGCCGAGGGCGAGATGGTCGCGGGGCTCGCGCCCGGGGCCATCGCAGTGCTCAATGCCGATGATCCGTTCTTCGCGCTCTGGCGCGGCATGACCTCGGCCCGGGTCGTGACGTTCGGGTTTGCGGCCACGGCCGATTACCGTGCGAGCGATCTCGAGGCGACGCTGAGCGCGGCGGGGTTTCTTACCCGCTTCACGCTCGAGTGTCCGCTCGGGCGCACACCGATCGAGTTGCACGTCGGCGGCCGGCACAACGTGGCGAATGCGCTGGCGGCCGCTGCGGCGGCCGCCAGCGCCGGCGCGTCGCTCGCGGACATCGCCGTGGGGCTCGCGGCCGTGCGACCCGTGCCCGGTCGGCTGCAGCTGAAGCAGACCCCCGGCGGCGCCTGGATCATCGATGACTCCTACAACGCCAACCCCAGCTCGGTCCGCTCCGGCATCGAGGTGCTCGCCTCGCTCGCTGGACGGCACTGGCTGGTGCTCGGGGACATGGCCGAGCTCGGGGACTACGCGCAGAGCGCGCACCAGCAGATCGGCGAGTTCGCGCGCGCGCAGGGCATCGAGCGGCTCTATGCCACCGGGCCGCTCGCGGCGCTCGCCGTGGAGCGCTTCGGCGCCGGGGCGCGCTGGTTCCCCGAGGGCGAGGGGCTCGCCGAGGCGCTGCGTGCGGCGCTCGGGGAGGCCGGCGCCGGCGTGTCGGTGCTGGTGAAGGGTTCGCGGATCAACAGGCTCGAGCGGGTGGTCGCGGCGTTGAGCGCCGACGTACCGTCGGAGGCGCACTGAATGTTGTACTGGCTCGCCCTCCGGCTGGTCTCCTGGTACTCCGGATTCAACGTCTTCTCGTACCTGACGTTCCGGGCCATCCTGGCGATGGGCTCCTCGCTGGTGATCTCGCTGCTGGTCGGCCCAGGCATGATCAAGCGCCTCTCGCGCTACCAGATCGGCCAGGTGGTCCGGGACGACGGTCCGCAGAGTCACCTGCCCAAGGCGGGTACGCCGACCATGGGCGGTGCGCTCATTCTGGTCACGACCCTGGTGAGCACGCTGCTGTGGGCGCAGCTCGGCAGCCGGCAGATCTGGCTCGTGCTGGCGGTGACCTTTGCGTTCGGCCTGATCGGCTTCCTCGACGACTACCTGAAGCTCGTCGTGCGCAACGCGCGCGGGCTGCCGGCTCGCTGGAAGTATCTCTTACAGTCGATTTTCGGGCTGGCGATCGCCGCGGTCCTCTATTACACCGCGAGCGTGCCGGCCGAGCGCACGCTGTACCTGCCATTCATCAAATCGTTCGCCGAGCCGCTGCCGGCGGCGGTGTTCATCACGATCGCCTATCTCATGACCGTCGGCATGAGCAATGCGGTCAATCTCACCGATGGTCTGGACGGACTCGCCATCATGCCGGCGGCGCTGGTGTCCGCCGCGCTCGGCATCTTCGCGTACGCGAGCGGCAATGCCGTGTTCGCCCATTATCTCGAGATCCCGATGATCCCGGGCGCAGGCGAGCTGCTCATCTTCTGCTCGGCGCTCTCGGGGGCGGGCCTCGGGTTTCTCTGGTTCAACGCCTATCCGGCCCAGGTCTTCATGGGCGACGTCGGGGCGCTCGCGATTGGCGCTGCGCTCGGGGTGATCGCCGTCATGGTGCGCCAGGAGCTCGTGGCGCTGGTGATGGGCGGGGTGTTCGTGCTCGAGACCGCCTCGGTGATCCTGCAGGTCGCCTCCTTCAAGCTCACCGGGCGGCGCATCTTCCGCATGGCGCCGCTGCACCATCACTTCGAACTGAAGGGCTGGGCGGAACCGAAGGTGATCGTGCGCTTCTGGATCATCTCGCTGATCCTCGTGCTGGCCGGACTGGCGACGCTGAAATTGCGATGAACGAGAGCCGCCACAAACCTGCGACCGCCGTCATCGCCGGCCTGGGGCGAACCGGGCTGTCGTGCGCGCGCTACCTGCGGGCGCACGGGTGGCGCATTGCGGTGACCGACACTCGTGCCGCGCCGCCGGGCCTCGAGCAGCTGCGCGCGCTCGATCCGGGCATCGAAGTGCGCACCGGCGGACTCGACGCCGCGCTGCTCGATGAGGCGGTCTGCGTGGTCGCCTCGCCGGGGCTCGCGCTCGAGCTGCCCTTCTTCGCCGAAGCGCGCCGCCGCGGCCTGGAGGTCTTCGGTGACGTCGAGCTCTTCGCACGTGCCGCCGCGGCACCCGTCGCCGGCATCACGGGGACGAACGGCAAGAGCACGGTCACGACGCTGCTCGGGCGCATGGCTGAGCGGGCCGGCGTGCCGGTGCGCGTCGGTGGCAACCTCGGGGAGCCGGCGCTCGATCTGCTCACCGCGGCCGAGCGGGCCGATCGGCCCACCGAGCTGTATGTGCTCGAGCTCTCGAGCTTTCAGCTCGACACGACGCATTCGCTCGACCTGAAGGCCGCCGCGGTGCTGAACGTGACGGCGGACCACCTCGACCGCTACCCCTCGATCGAGGCCTATGCGCTCTCCAAGGCGCACATCTTCGAGCGCTGCGACACCGCGGTGGTCAACCTCGACGATCCGCTCGTGACGCGCATGACGCGCGCCGGGCAGCGCATGCTCGGCTTTTCGGTGCGCGGTGCACCCGAGGCGATCTACGGCATCCTCGATCTCGGCGAGCGTTGGCTCGCCCGTCGAGGCGAGCCGCTGCTGCCGCTCGCCTCGATGCGTCTGCACGGGCTGCACAACGCCGCCAACGCGCTCGCCGCGCTCGCGCTTGGCGAGGCACTCGAGCTGCCGCCCGAGGCCATGGTGGAGGAATTGCGCGAGTTCCCCGGGCTCGCGCACCGCTCGCAGTGGGTCGCCGAAGTCGCCGGCGTCACCTACAT
>JAPTUI010000513.1 GCA_028067895.1 Pseudomonadota bacterium
GTGATCGATTCCCACTGGTCCCAGGAGAGTTTCTGGATCGCCGCTGGCAGTGGCGCGACCGGTTCGTCGTAGACGGTGAGCGACATCGAGTGCGCGAGCCCCTTCAGCCACTCGAACGAGAACGGCTGTGGTGCGCCGAAGTGCGCCACGCCGCGCGCCGGGCCTCGTGGATGTTTCTTGTGTTTGAACTCCATCGGCCAGGGGGCGATCGCGGCGAGACTCGCCGCACTGCCGCGCAGAAATCCGCGTCGATGCATCAGTGTATCCTCAGCTCTTGCGCCAGGGGGGCAGCCAGCGCCACCGGTGCGCGCCGCCCGCGCGGTGCGCCTCGATGGGGTAATGCAGAGGCTGTGTCTTCATTGCGAGCGGCACGTGTGCCGGAACGCGATGTTCCAGATCGCGCAGCAGCTCGCGCGCAGCCGCCGCTTCGCCGAGCGCAGGCTGCGCCGGCGCCGGGCGGCGAATGAGACACGCCTGCAGGGCGGCGAGTTCCGCCGGCGGATCGGTCTCCTCCGGCGTCAGCAACAGCCGATGCCGGCGCAGCCAGTACGCCGGTGCGATGCGGCTGGTGAACATGGTGATCGGCACCGAGAGCACCATGCCGATGATCACCGGCAGCAGCCAACCGATGTAATGCGGGGCAAACTCGAGAATCAGTACCCCCCAGGTCAGTCCGATCAGCACGTGCCAGATGTGCCGACGCAGTGCCTCGAGGAATCCGATGCCGCGATCGCCGCGTTCCTGGGCGTGCCAGGCGACCGGTTTGCCGGCGAGCGTGCTGACGACGAAGGCCGTGTGAAACAACATCATCGCCGGGGCGAGCAGGACGCTGAACAGCTGCTCGATGAGCAGGCTCCAGCACACCCCTGCGGTGCCGCCGAAGCCGCGTCGCAGCTTAGGGTCGCGGATGGTGAGCACGACGGCGAGGATCTTCGGCCCGAACAGCGCCACGGCCGTGAGCGACAGCAGCGCGGCGATCTCCCCGTCGCGATAATGCGGCCAGTTCGGGAACAGTCCGTGCTGACCGGGCAGGAAGTACTGGTGGCCGTGGATCGCCTGCAGGATCACCACCGTGGAGCTGAGCAGCAGCATCAGCAGCCACAGCGGCGAGGCCAGGTAGGACAGTACGCCGCCGATCAGGTGGATGCGGCTCAGCCAATACAGTCCGCGCGCCGGCAGCAGCCCGAGATGCTGGATGTTGCCCTGCGCCCAGCGCCGGTCGCGGGCCGCGTAATCGATCACGTTCGAGGGAATCTCCTCCCAGCTGCCGTGCTCGATCGGCAGCAGCCACACCTCGTAGCCGGCGCGGCGCATGAAGGCCGCTTCGACGAAATCGTGACTGAGGATCTCCCCGCCGAGGGGCGCTGAGCCGGGCAGGTGTGGCAGCCCGCAGTGCGCGGCGAACGCCTTCAGCCTCAGGATCGCATTGTGGCCCCAGTAATTGCTCTCCCCGAGCTGCCAGTAGGCGAGTCCGCTCGAGAGCATCGGGCTGCTCAGGCGCGCGGCAAACTGGATCAGGCGCGCGAACAGCGTGTCGCGGCCGGCCGGCAGCGGCAGCGCCTGGATGATGCCGGCGCGCGGGTTGGCGTCCATCAGCCGGACCATCTCGAGGATGGTCGCCCCCGACATGATGCTGTCGGCATCGAGCACGACGGCGTAGTCATAGGCGCCGCCCCAGTTGTTGACGAAGTCGGCGATGTTGCCGGCCTTGCGTGCGATGTTCTCCGCCCGGCGCCGGTAGAAGATGCGCCCACGCGCATCGTGGCGCGTCACGAGGTCGCGCCAAGCGGCCTCCTCGGCGATGCCGATGTCGCGCTTGCGCGTGTCGGAGAGAATGAACAGGTCGAACGCGGACTGCTCGGTGAGCGCCGAGAGCGACGACCAGATCACCTCCAGCCCGGCCGCCACCCGCGTGGTGTCCTCGTTGTAGATCGGCATGACCACCGCGGTCCGCCCGCGCAGCGGCGCCTCGGCGCGCCAGCGCTCGCTGATCTGCGCGCTGTCCGCGCCGCGCCAACGGACCGCGAAGCCTGCCACCGCGGTCCAGAACGAACTGGCGAGCCACAGGAACAGAATGAAAAAGAGCGCGAGTCCGGCGCGATCGAGCGCATTCAGTCCGTTCGCCGCCAGGATGTCCCACATCATGGTGGTCGCGGCGATCGCCGTCAGCACCGTCAGGCTGAAAAATACGGTGCGCCGCCGCCGCGCCAGCTGCCGCAGCCAGTCGCCGCGCGGGTTCACGATCCGGGCGTCCACTGGTAGGTCCACGTCTCGCTGAGCGGTGCGCCGTAGAGCTCGAGGTAGCAGCGCAGGTCGACCGGCCGCCCGCCCGCCGGCTGCACGCGAAAGCGCACCCGCCAGTGCCCGTTTTCCGCCAGCCGCTCGGTCTTGACATCGAAGATGCGTGCCCCGAGGCCGCTCACCACCGCGCGCACCGGCTGGCTGCCGTGCAGGCTCTGCAAGTCCCCGCCGGCGAAATCGATCAGCATCTGGCGCTCACCGCTCACGCGCTGGCCGGCGCGCAGCACCGGGGCGACCCGGGTGGCGACCACCCGGCCGCCCGGCGGCCAACGCTCTCCGGAGTGCAGGTAGGCCGAGAGCACGTAGGAGAAGGCGAGCGGCTGGCCGGCGCGCACCGGGGCGCTCGGCACCCAGTACGCGTCGATGTTGTAATCGATGTCGGCCTCCCCGGGGATCTCCACCAGTTCGACCCCGCCGCGGCCCCAGTGCCCGAGCGGTTGCACCCAGTAGCTCGGGCGGCTCTCGTAGCGCGCCTCGGGGTCCTCGTAGTCGGCGAAGCGCCGGTCGCGCTGAATGAGCCCGAAGCCGGCGGGGTTCTCGTCCATGAAGCGATTGACCTGCAGGCGCAGCGGATTGCGCAGCGGTCGCCACAGCCACTCGCCGCCGCCGGTGTGCATCATCAGGCCGTCGCTGTCGTGCACCTGCGGGCGCCAGTTCTCGAAGCGGCGGCGTGCGGAATTACGGCCGTAGAGAAACATCGAGGTGAGCGGGGCGATGCCGAGTTTGGCGATGTGGTGGCGCGGGTAGAGCACCGCGCTCACGGTGACCTGGGTGATGTTGCCGGGCCGCACCACGAACCGGTACGCCCCGGCGACGCTCGGGCCGTCGAGCAGCGCGTAGATCGTCATGGTACGCGCTTCGGGCGTCGGTTCGACCAGCCAGAAGTGCGTGAAGTAGGGGATCTCCTCCCCCCCGGTGGTTGCGGTGTCGACCGCCAGTCCGCGCGCCGTGATGCCCTGGGTCTGGTTGCGGCCGAGGACGCGAAAGTACGTCGCGCCGAGGAAGGCGAGCACGCTGCGCGGGTGCCCCGGGCGCTCGAGCGGGAAGCGCACCGAGAGGCCGGCGAACCCGAGCTGATCGGACAGGCGCAGCCCGGCGAGGAAGTGCGGGAACTCGAACATCGAGGGGCTGTAACGCACTGCTCGTACGCCAGCGGCGCTCACCGTGAAGATCTTCACCTGGCGCGTGAACGCGAAGCCGCGGTGATAAAACTGTACGTCGAACAGCGAGCGGTCGCGCCACAGCGCATCGGCGGCACGGAAATGAATCTGGTGATACTGCGTGTAGCTCAGGCGGCGCAGCACGTTCGGCAGCGGCGTCGAGTGCACGTGGTAGGAATGCTCGGCGCGCAGCGCCGCCAGGTGCTCGACGGTGGCGAAGGTGAAGGGGCGTTGCGGCGGGGTGTCGCGGGCCGGCGCGGCGGCGCGCCCGAGGGCGCAGGCGAAGGGGGCAAGCGTCAGTAGCGCGGCGAAGGATATCCGAATCTTTTGGGTCACCAGTTTCTCGCGGAGCCTGTCGTTCGACGCCACAACTTAACTCAAGTGTTTCGTCGGTGGCACAAAACCGGCTCGCTGTCGCCGAGTAGCGACAGATCGCGCACTCCATCTAACACGAGATCGGCCTGGAGCTTAGCGCATTTTGTCGCATGCTGGAAACGTGAGATTTCGTTCGCCGCGCGCGCGTTGATGTTTGTTGGAAAACGTCGAGCGGGGTCGTGTGCGTGCGCGCCGCGGCTCGGCCCCGCCGCAGGCGGCGGGGCGGGGAAATGGTGGAGGCGGGGGGAATCGAACCCCCGTCCGCAAGTCCTAGACTTCAGGCTCTACGTACGTAGCCCGCTCTTTGGTTCTCACGCTGCGCTACCCGAGGGGCAGGGAAGACGCCGCGCCAGCTGACAGT
>JAPTUI010000114.1 GCA_028067895.1 Pseudomonadota bacterium
TACGAGGAGCGCCTGGCTTCCACGGGCATGATCGCCTCAGTCGAGGATCCCACGCCGACCGTGGTCGGTGTGCTGGCCGTGGGCAAGTCGCCGCGCAGCTGGGTACCCAGCGCCTACGTCCAGTTCCTGCGCATCCGCGGTACGCGTTGGGATGAGCCGGTCGTGGATGCGCAGGAACTCGATGGCACCCTGGATCTGATCCTTCGACGGCTGGACGACAAGGTCAAGGCAACGCTGGCGACCGCCGTCGATATCAGCTCGGGCGCGACAACGGAAATCCGCGCGAGTCCCTATCCGCTGAGCGCCCTGCAGCAGCTCACCCGCAACGCCATCATGCACCGGACCTACGAGGGCACGAATGCGCCGGTGCGGGTGACGTGGTTCGATGATCGGATCGAGATCAGCAATCCTGGCGGACCCTTCGGGGTCGTGACTCAGGAGAATTTCGGGCGTCCGGGCATCAACGATTACCGCAATCCGGCCATAGCCGCGGTGCTCAAGACCCTGGGCTACGTGCAGCGCTTCGGTGTCGGCATTGCCGAAGCACGGCGCGCTCTGGCGGCCAATGGAAACCCGCCGCTCGAGTTCCAGGTCGAGCCCACCATCGTGCTCGCGACCATCAGGAGTGCTCCATGAGCGTTCCCGTGCTCACGTTTTTCAACAATAAGGGCGGCGTCGGCAAGACCTCGCTCGTCTTTCATCTCGCATGGATGTTCTCCGAGATCGGCAAGCGCGTCGTCGCCATCGACTTAGATCCGCAGGCTAATCTGACCTCGGCGTTTCTAGCAGAGGATGATCTCGAGGCCCTGTGGGACGGCGATGGGCCTGCCAATACGGGACGGACGGTTTACCAATGTGTTCGACCACTGACCGAGGTCGGAGACATTCTTCCGCCGCACAGCCAGCGCATCAGCTCTCGGCTGCACCTCGTTCCTGGGGATCTGGGTCTGGCGAGCTTTGAAGACTTCCTCTCGCAGGAATGGCCACACGCGCTGGATTCCGGGTCGCTCTATCGCCCGTTCCGGATCCTGTCCGCTTTCTGGCAGGTGGCCCAGCAGGCGGCAGAGCAGAATGGCGCAGAGCTGATCCTCGCCGACGTCGGCCCAAATCTTGGCGCCATCAACCGCTCCGCGCTTCTGGCCACCGATCATGTGGTCATTCCTTTGGCAGCCGATCTCTTTTCCCTGCAAGGTCTTCGCAACTTGGGTCCCACGCTGCGCAAGTGGCGGGCGGATTGGCACAAGCGGCTCGACAACTGGCCCGAACCCACGTTTCCGTTGCCCGCCGGTACGATGGGGCCTCTCGGCTACATTCTCATGCAACACGGCGAGCGCCTCTCGCGGCCTGTCAAAGCGTACAAGAAATGGGCCGACCGCATTCCGCAAACCTATCAGCAGATGATCAGCGGCGGGCCGCGCGACTTGACGTTGGGACCTGCGGCCGAGGACTGCCTGGCCCGGCTCAAGCACTACCGCAGCCTGGTGCCGATGGCACTGGAAGTGCGCAAGCCGATCTTCCATCTCACGGCAGCAGATGGCGCGATCGGCAATCACGCCTACGCCGTGAAAGATGCTTGGAGCGATTTCAAGGCTCTGGCGGTGGCCATTCTGAGCAGAATCGAACCCAAAACAGGCGCAGGGCACCGATGACGCGAACTCAACGACCGGCGTACGAACTGAGCGATGCCGAGCAGCGCGACCTCGTGACCCTGATTCAGCAGGGTAAGCCGCTGCCCGAGAAGTACCGCTTCATCCTGTTCGAGGATAAACGAGAGGTCGAGCTCGTCTGGAATGGCAAGACCCGCGATGTCTGCACCACCGTGCTCCCGTTCCAGACCCTTGAGCACATCGACGAGCCGCGCGAGGAAGTGGGCTCGCGGAAGGAGGCGCAATTCGACTGGCTCGACCCTCGGGGCCGACAGATCAAGGGCTGGACCAACAAGCTCATCTGGGGCGACAACAAGCTGATCCTGTCATCGCTCAAAGCCGGGCCACTCCGGCAGCAGATCGAGGACGCCGGCGGCCTAAAACTCATCTACATCGATCCGCCATTCGACGTGGGCGCGGAGTTCAGCATGGATATCGAGATTGGCGGCGAGACCTTCCACAAGGAGCCGAACCTACTGGAGCAGATCGCCTATCGAGACACATGGGGACATGGCGCGGACAGCTTTATCAGCATGCTGTATGAGCGCCTGATACTGGCGAGAGATCTGATGGCACCTGATGCGCTTCTATTCCTTCACATAGGATGGAACGTTAGCCACCATGTGAGACTCGTGCTGGATGAGATTTTTGGTAGGGGGAACTTCATCAATCAGGTAGTCTGGCGACGCCAAACCGCACACAGCGATAGCGGCCAGGGATCGGAGCACATGGGTCGTATACACGACGTGATCTTGCTCTATTCCAAGTCAGACGCTTTTACGTGGAACATGCAGTTCCAGCCGTACTCGTCAGACTATATCGAAGCGTTCTACAAGCATGCCGATCCAGACACCGGCCGGCGGTATCGCTTGAGTGATGCAACTGCACCCGGAGGCGCAGGCAAAGGTAATCCTCGTTATGAATTTTTGGGAGTCACCAGATTTTGGCGCTTTAAGCGCGAGCGCATGGAGAACCTGTATCGAGAGGGGCGCATTGTTCAGACGCGCCCCGGAACTGTGCCTCAACAGAAGCGCTATCTTGATGAAATGCCCGGCGTGCCGTTGCAGGATCTGTGGTTGGACATTAACGCCGTCCAACCGCAATCGTCCGAGCGGACGGGATACGCCACTCAGAAGCCCGAAGAACTCATTGAGCGAATCATCCAGCTTGGTAGCGATGATGGTGATCTCGTCGCAGATTTCTTCATCGGCTCTGGCACCACCGCCGCAGTAGCCGAAAAGCTCGGGCGCAAATGGATCGCCACGGATCTCGGCAAGTTCGGCATCCACACCACCCGCAAGCGCCTCATCGGCGTGCAACGCGAGCTGAAGGCCTCAGGCAAGCCATTTCGCGCCTTCGAGGTGCTCAATCTCGGCCGCTACGAGCGCCAGGCCTACCTCAACGTCGGCGGACGCCTGTCTGGCAATGAGAAGGAGAAAGCGCTTGCCCAGAAGGAGCGCGAATTCCGCGACCTGATCCTCCGCGCCTACAAGGCGCAGCCGCTGGAAGGGTCGACGTTCTTCCACGGCCAGCATGCCGGCCGACTCGTCGTCGTGGGACCGATCAACCTCCCGGTGGGCCGTCTCTTCGTCGAGGAGGTCATTATGGAATGCCGGAATATGGGCGCCTCGCGTGCCGACATCCTGGCGTTCGAATTCGAGATGGGGTTGTTCCCAGCAGCGCTCGAGGAGGCGCGGCAGAAGGGCATCGATCTCGCGCCGAAGTACATTCCGGCCGAGGTGTTTGACAAGCGCGCGGTCGACAAGGGCCAGGTGGTCTTTCACGACATCAGCTTCGTCGAAGCGACTCCGCGCTACGACAAACGCAACAAGCTGTCGGTGCAGATCGAACTCACGGATTTCTCGGTGTACTACACGCAGGGCGCAGCCGAGGCGGCGATCGCCAACATGAAGGACGGCAAGAACGGAGTCATCTGCGACCACGGACAGCTCTACAAGGTCACCAAGAGCAAGGACGGCGTCGTCGAGAAGGAGCGGCTGACGAAGCACTGGACCGACTGGGTGGACTACTGGGCGGTGGATTTCGACTATGAGAGCCGCAAGGAGATCGTCAAAGTCCACAAGTCGCTCGGTGTGAGGGAGCCCCCGGTGACCTACGGCACCGGTGCCGGCGCGGTCACCGTCGACCCGCACGATTTCGAGGAACAGTGGACGGGCGGCTTTATCTTCGAGAACGAGTGGCAGAGCTTCCGAACGCGGCAGAGCCGGGAGCTCGAGCTCAAGACGGCGGCGCACACGTATGAGAGCCCGGGCCGGTACAAGGTGGCCGTCAAGGTGATAGACATTTTTGGGAACGACACCATGACGCTGGTGCCTGTGAACGTAGGATAGCGGGGGTATCGATGGCCATCGACTGGACATTGAAAGCCACGGACGTCGCGATTGTGTTCGCGACGCTCCTTGGTCCGGTACTCGCGGTGCAGGCGCAGAAATGGCTCGAGCGCGGCCGAGCGATCAGAGACCGAAGAATGTGGATCTTCCGCGTGCTGATGTCGACGCGGGCCGCGCGACT
>JAPTUI010000479.1 GCA_028067895.1 Pseudomonadota bacterium
TCATGGGTCGTGTCGCGAAGGTGGTGGAAATTCACAGGTGGCGTCGTCTCCGAGAGCGAATTTCATGCCAATCACTGCGTTACGCACGCCGGAGAGACTGCGCCTTGCGAAACGGTACCATGGGACCGGCGGATCTGCTCGAGGGAAGCGAGTGGCTCGATCCACTCGAGCAGCAGGCGCGCGGCGGCGTGCGCCGGTTTCCGCAGGATCTGATCGAACAGAAAGTCACCGAGGTGCTCAGGCGGCTGCGGCGCGGTCGCGCCGAGGGCTGCAGGCACGGGCCGCGGCCACCGACCCTGATCGGCTCTCGTTCGGCCCATACAATGACGTGCCCGAGGTCGCGTGTCAGTCCGCCGGTGCCAATGAACCCGGCCGGATCCGCGGCCGGCACGCGCGCCTGCCACATCGTGAGACGTGAGGGCAACCGGGACTGGCCGGCCTGGTGACTCTGTACGGTGTGTACACGAGCGCATTTCCGACGTTCGGCGACGAGGGGCTGGCGGGCGGCGCGGACGAGTCGTTCTCGTACGTTGATTTCACGATGTTTCTGCTTAGACTGAGCGGGCATTGTACTTGGGCACCGTGGGCGAGAACGGCTGGGGATGGCGCGAGGACGGCGACACGCTGTTCGCGGTCTATCCGACCCCCGCGCCCGAACCGTGCAACCTCGTTCCGCCGGCGGGTTTCAACCTTGCATCGTCTGTGGTCGGTGTACACGGAACCTCTGTCGTGGAAGGCGACGCTGCGCTGCCGTCTCGCCCGGGGATGCAGCCGCGCGGTCCGGCGGCTATTCGCGGCGCTTGGTCCGCGCCCGCGTGCATTGCGCATCGATGCATAACGCGTAGTATGATGACTACGGAACGAAGCGAATATCGGCGTCGTCGCGCGGGTCCGGAGTTTCCTCCGACGGAGGGTGCAGGGCTCGCTGGGACGCGGAGTTCACGGCGTTCTCCACCACGCGAAGGTCAAGCCAGGGCCGGGCCCTGATCGCAAGGTGATTCGGTCGGCTGGCGTGGCGTTTCCCGGTGGCGTTCGGGTGAGGGTATACCTGAGGTGCCTGAAGGAGATACCGATGAAACGATCAGCATGGTTGAAGGCCGTGTGGATTCTCGCCGCAACGGCGCTGCTGGCGTCCTGTTCCGCTACGCGAGCGCTGACGCAGGGGGACGCCGCCGAACACGCTCGCTTCAACGCGTATGCCGGCAAGCCGATCAGTGAATTCATGTGGGTGACGCCCCGGCACGCCCGCTCGGCCATCTGGTCGAATCAGCTCATCGCCTGGGCCAACATCAACACGGTCTATCTCATCACGGTCGCCCAGCCATGCCCCGATCTGATGACATCTCCCAGGATCGGCATCAGCTCGACATTGGGTTGGGTGCGGACGCATACCAGCTATGTGTACTCCATGGGACATCCGTGCAGAATCCAGACCATCCAGCCCGTGGATTATCTGCGCATGCAGCGCGATGAGCGGGTGCAAGACAGGAGCAAGTCGAAACAGACCGGATAGGGGAGTTCGAGCGCCAGATGGCGTATCTGGGATAGCTCGATGATGCGGCGTCGATTTTCCGCGACGCGCACCGGGTGGCCGGTGCTGGGGTATGGCTGGCGCTGCGGAGTCTGGTGCAGAGTGGTTTGCTGCGTATCGCGCGCAAGCTATACGGCGGGATCGAGCCCGCCTGCTGTGGATTGCGCGCCGCGCTCGTGACGCTTTACCGGATGGCGCTGCTGCGGGTACAGCGTCCCGAGCAGCTCAAGGAGCGTGCCCTCGGCGGCTTTTGGCCCGTTTTAACGTGCGCCCGAGGTGAAAACCCTGCGCTGAAGCATTGCGGCCGAACTGGCCCGGCGTCATCCGGCCATGCCCGCGACCACCGATTACTGGATCAACGATAGAGCCGGAGATCCGTTGCTGCTGATCGCCGCCGGTGGTGTCCGCAGCTCTTGCGCAGCCTGATCGCGCAGGGCTTTGACATCATCACCTGGTTGCCGCTCCTGCCCTGCGGACTACCCGAGTGCCATTCGACGCAGGATCAATTGCAGAATTTCCACGGTAGAACTGGCGTTGATATTGTTTTTCGACGCCTTACGTGACGCCGAAGGCGGTGTGTGCGCCTGCGCACAGACGCTCTGGACGCGATGGCGCCAAATCACCAACAGTATTTGCGGCAACCAGACTTGCTCATGAGTACATCTTATGCCGGTGACGCGGACAGCCTCCTTGAAACACGTGCGTAAACAGGCGCATGCGTCTGACAGATGCTCTGCGTCACTTTCGCGAACTGGTTTATCGATGCTCGTGCTCGGCTTCGGTTCGACATGCGCGGCTGCGACGCCGTTGTGGGGGGCGGTTATGAGGAGTTTTATGCCCGAATTCGCCGTGGGTTTTACACGCTACAACGTCTCGTTCTTGAGCGAGCGCCTATCGGCCGCGCGCGGGAGTTGTTTCCGGCGCTTGGTTCGCGCAACAAGTCTGAAGCGTTTGAATCCGCTATGTGGCGCAAGCCAATATGCGCGGTAAAAACCGTCGAATTCGGCGAGTGCAGGCTGAAACGATGGTTCTAATGGGCCCGCAATTAATTTGAGGAGCATTAGCAACAGGCAGGACAGGGCGAAGGTTTTGCGCAGCTTCGCCAGCCAAGCGCGCCACACACGCGAACTCCTTGTGCGGCAACGCTGCCCTAAAACGTTCTGCACCCTGCTGCAGCTCATGAAATGAGCGAATCCGAGCCACATGATCATCATCCTCTGTCGCTGACTAGAAACAGCCAAGGGAAGTCGCCACTCATCCGGTATGCGTCGCGTCGACGCCGCGATGATGTGTTTTACACGCCACGGCGCAATTGGCGCAGAACGCGAGGAGACAAGCGGTATGAAATTCTTCCAGTTGACCACCACCGCGATTTTGCTCGCCGCGCTCGGCGGCTGCGCGAGCGGTCCGCCGCGGCAAACGACGGTCGATCTGACACGTGCGCGGACTCTCGTTGCGGCGGCGGAGCAAAACGGTGCGCAGCAATATGCCGCCGCGGACCTGCAGGCGGCCCGCGACAAGGCTCACGAGGCCCGACACTTGGCGAGTAACGACCCAAAGCGTGCCGATCGACTGGCCAATGAGGCGGCCGTCGATGCGCAGCTCGCGAGCGCCCGTGCACAGGATGCGCAGGCGCGGCACGCCCTCACCGATATGCGCCGAACCTTGCGGACGTTGCGCAGAGAAGAGAACCATAACACCGGCGCGTCCCCCCCCGGGCTGACTCCAGGCGGAGCACAGTCCTCCAACGGGTCGCCGCAACAAAATCGGACCCCGGCACCGCTCGAGTCGAATCCTCGCCGGTAAGGAGCTGCAAAGCCATGAAGACGCTACGACGAACGCGGATGACGACACGGCTTTCGGCCCTTATAGTGGTTACGAGCGCGGCCCTTCTTGCCGCGTGCGCCACGCGACCCGCCGTGCGAAATGCGCAGTTGGACCAGGCACGGGAAACGGTCCATAGCCTCGAGCACGACCCTGACGCGCAGCGCGTTGCCGCGGATCAGTTGCGGGACGCGCGCCACGACTTGCAGCGCGCCAATGCAGCGTTTGCCAAACGGCGAGCCCCTGCCGAGGTGACCTATCTCGCCTATCTCGCAGACCGGGAAGCGGAGGCCGGCAAGGCGTACACGGACGCATTCCGCACCCGCCAAGCGCTTGCGAAGGGGAACGAGGAGCGCAGGCGGATTTTGCTCGACGCCCGGAATCAAGAAGTCCGGCGGGCGCGCGTAGCAGCCCAGGCGGCCCGGCAACGCATGCGGACCACACAGAGCCAGTTGCAGCAAGAGCGGCGGGAGCTCTCGGCGCTAAAGGCCCGCGAGACCGTGCGCGGCCTTCAGCTCACTTTGGCGAGTAATCTGCTCTTCAATACCGCCTCGGCGACTGTAAAGCCCGGCGCGACGCTGCAGCTGAACCGACTGGCCGGTTTCATGCGTCGCAACCCCAAGACGCGGATCATCGTTGAGGGATACACCGACAACCGCGGCCCGAGCGCCTACAACCAGCAACTCTCGCAGGCGCGCGCCCAGGCAGTGGCGGATGCGATCGAAAGCGAAGGCGTCTCGCCGGGTCGCATTCAGGCGATCGGTCGCGGCGAGAACTTTCCGGTCGCGAGCAACGCGACGCCCGCAGGA
>JAPTUI010000678.1 GCA_028067895.1 Pseudomonadota bacterium
CAGCTCGCCTGTCGCACCGCCAAGGACCACGGGCGGGGGCGCTCGACTTGTGGGTCGTCGAGCACGCCCTTTCCGCGGCGGCGCCGCACCGCTCGGCGCTGCTTGCGGCAAGCGCCTCGTTATCGATCAACATCACGGGACCTTCGCTAACGGACGCGACCTTTCTCGAGCGCGTCGAGCGACTGATTCGCGGCTCGCGAATCGCTCCCTCGTTGATCACCTTTGAGATCACCGAGACCATTGCGGTGCTGAATCTCACCAAGGCCCTGGCGTTCGTGCGCGACCTGCGGGCCATGGGCTGCCGTTTCGCGCTCGATGATTTTGGCACGGGGACCAATTCCCTGAAAAATCTCACGACCCTGCCCGTCGATCACATCAAGATCGACGGCAGCTTCGTTACCGACATTCTCAAGAACCCCCAGTCGGTCGCCATGATCCGCGCGATCGTGAATCTCGCCAAGGATCTTGGTATCGGTACGGTCGCAGAGTATGCCGAGAACGTCCGGATCATCGAACGATTGCGGGAGCTTGGCATGCAATACGCGCAAGGGTACGGCGTGGAAAGGCCGCGCGCATTCAAGGAGGTGCTGAACGAGTTGAGCGCGCGCGAGTCCCAGAGCAACGCGGCCTTGGGCCCCGAGCTCTAGGTTGAATGTTCGCGAGGCGCCTCGACTCTCCGTGCACATCAGACCGCCTCCCTGGGGGTCGTTTGACGGCCGATCGAAACGAGTTGTCCGTGCATTCTGTCAATTCATCTCCCATTGACCCACGAATCGTAGTAACTTGACCGCAGAGGCGTGTTCGCGTGAGTACCCACAAACCCCACAAACCAAGCAAGCCATCCGGTCGGGTGGCGTTCGATGATCGAGGAAATGCCAGTTGGGACTGGCACGGCGAGGCGGACGGCTTGGAAGGTGAGATCGATACCCAGCAACTGAAAACGATTGGCGCGGATCTGCGCTGCGAGGGCGAGCAGGTACCGGACGGCGTGCCAGACCATGATCCATACAATCGATCGGCTCCTCCGGAATCCGATCCATCGCGTCCCAAGAGACGCTCGCTGGATGACCTGCGGCGCCTCAGCGAAGAGATTATAGCCGAGCGGCGGAAGACGAAGCGCGGGCGGCCATGATCACGGCCGTCTTGCCCCGCGCTGGGGTGTGACGCCGCTTGAGGAGCGTCGCCCGCAGGTTGAGATCAGGAGCCGTTCTTGGGGGAATCCAATCCTCGCTGTCCGACGTGGGCCGGATCGCGACTGGGCGATCCGCGGATCCCGCTCCAGGGTCTAGGCACAAATGCGTACACCCTCACCTTGGGCCTTCTGATAGCGTCTGACCCCGGCGTACGTGTGACCCGGACCTTCATTGGAACCTCACGCCCCCTCAACCGCTGCGTGCAGGCTTGAAGACGTATTGATTACGCATGAACTGCGATGCCGTCCTGCGCGCAAGAAATTCGCCGCCGAGAATGGCGCACTCTTGGCTCTCGCGAAAGAACTGGCTGAGGCTCCCGATCGCCTTCAGTCGAAGCTGACAGAAGTCATTCTGGAACTGTGTCAGGCCGATTCGGCGGGCGTCAGCTTGCTCGAGGCGGGGCCACCGGAAGTTTTTCGGTGGACCGCCGTCAAGGGCGAGTTTGCGCACAACGTCAGTGGCTCGATTCCGCGTGACGCCAGCCCCTGTGGCGTTGTAATCGAGCGCAACGAGGTGCTCCTCTTTCGCGACAGTGAGCTGTACTTTCCGCTGCTGAGGACCATAAAGCCGGCGATCTACGAAAGTCTGCTCGCCCCGTTTGATGTGGAGGGCCGGCCGGGCGGCGCTGTATGGGCCGTGAAGCATCGTCCGGAGGGGCGGTTCGACGCGGAGGATGCCAGACTGTTGATGAATATCAGCGCTTTTGCAGCCGCGGCGTATCAAGCGGCTCAGGCGCGCGCTCGGGCAGAACGCGAGCGAGACACGACGGCAACCCTGCACCCCCGGCTTCTGCAGGTCTCGAAAATGGCAATGATCGGGGAGATTGCATCCGGGGTTGCGAACGAGCTCAGTCAACCCCTGACGGCGATCGGCCATTACGCGCAAGCCTGTAAGCGGCTGTTGAGCGGCCCTCCGGCTGACGTTGAGAGCCTGCTCGGCGCATTGGACGAAATCAGCGCGCAGGCGCAGCGCGCTGCAGAGACTGTCTGGGGTCTGCGCCGATTGGTCGCGACAAAAGCGTCCGAAGCCCTCGAGAGCAACCTCAACGAGGCGGTAGAGGAAGTTCTTGAGCTGCTGCGCGTCAATGCGCAAGCGCGTGACGTACGCGTGGTGCTACGCCTCGCGACTCACCTGCCGCCCGTCAGGATTGAACGCACGGAGATTCAACACGTCGTTCTCAATCTGCTGAGCAATGCGCTCGATGTACTGGTGAACAACCCACGGGATAGCCGCGAAGTCGTCATCGAGACGCAGGTGACTTCGGATGGCGCGGCACTCACCGTATCCGATAACGGACCGGGATTGCCGCAGGACGTGCGCGAGCGCATGTTCGCCCCGTTTTACTCGACTAAGACCAGCGGCACGGGACTCGGGCTGCCCATCAGCCATTCGCTCATTCGAGCGCACGGGGGCCGCTTGATTTATGAGGAGAACGCCGCAGGCGGTGCGTGCTTCAGGATCAGCCTTCCTGTGAACGCTGACCCCCAATCGCTTCAACCCCCGCAGTAGCCGTTGCGGAGCTTGCTAAACGGAAGTTCTTCCCCTCGTCCGGCGCTGAGGTAGTCAGCAGAGACTGGTTTTTCTAGCGTTTCCTGCGTCCGTAGCACGCGCTTTTGGTGCATAAGTGTAGTCACTAATATAGTTGCGATTTCGATTCGAATGAGCTATATTCGGCAGCATGTCGCAACGAGGTGGCGCGGTTCATGTCGTCACCACACGGCGCCGCTACAAAGGCCGTGTGTACTCGACCCATCTGCTGCGCAGAAGCTACCGCGAGGGCGCGAAGGTCAAGAACGAGACCGTCGGCAATCTCTCGCACCTACCGGAACCGCTGATCGAGGTCATTCGCCGCGCACTGCACGGGGAGACCTTCGTGGCGGTTGGCGAGCGGCTGCAGATCCTGCGCTCGCGCCCTCATGGGCACGTGCAGGCGGTACGTGCCGCGATGCAGCGGTTGGGGCTTGAGTCGCTGATCGCTTCACGGCCCAGTCCCGAGCGCGATCGGGTCTGCGCGATGGTGGCCGCACGGGTGCTCGCGCCGCACACGAAGCTGGCGACCACGCGTTGGTGGAGCACGACGACGCTCGCACAGGAGTACGGCGTCGAGGGGGCGAACGAGAATGCTCTCTACGCGGCGATGGATTGGCTACTGGAGCGCCAGGGGGCGATCGAGCGCAAGCTGGCCGCGCGGCACCTGCAGGAAGGCTCGCTGGCGCTGTACGACCTCTCTTCGAGCTACTTCGAGGGCACGCACTGCCCGTTGGCGAAGCTCGGCCACAGTCGTGATGGGAAGAAGGGGACATTGCAGGTCAACTACGGCCTGCTGACCAATCAGGTGGGCTGTCCCGTGGCGGTCTCGGTGTATGAAGGTAATACGGGGGACGCCAAGACGCTGATGCCACAGGTCAAGAAGCTGCGTGAGGAGTTTGGCCTCGAGCGCGTGGTGCTGGTTGGAGATCGGGGCATGATCTCGCACAAGGCGATCGGGGAGTTGCGCGAGATCGAGGGACTCGGCTGGATCACGGCCCTCAAGAGCGGCCAGATCCGCGCGCTCATCGAAGGCGAGACGCTGCAGCTGGGGCTGTTCGATGAGCGCAGCCTCGTGGAACTCTCTCACCCCGATTATCCCGGGGAGCGGCTCATGGCTTGCCGAAATCCGCAGCTTGCGAAGCTGCGCGCCCACAAGCGCGTAGCGTTACTGGAGGCGACCGAGAAGGAGCTCGAGAAAGTGCGCGCCCGGGTCGATCGCGGCCGCCTGCGGGGCCAAGCGGCCATCGGGGTGTGCGTCGGACGCGTGGTCAACAAATACAAGGTCGCCAAGCACTTCGCCCTCAAGATCAGTGACCGACGCTTTGATTTCCACCGGGTCGAAGAGCAGATCGCCGCCGAGGCGGCGCTCGATGGGATCTACGTGATCCGCACCTCGGTGCCCAAGAAGCAGATGTCAGCGGCGGACGCAGTCAGAA
>JAPTUI010000376.1 GCA_028067895.1 Pseudomonadota bacterium
AGGTCGAGCGAGAGATAGGCATCGTCCTCGAACAGCCGCATCTTGCGCTCGGTCTTCAGGCTCACGCGGCTCGCGGTGGCATTGACGACGCAACCGTTGGCGAAGCGGATGCGCGCATTGGCAATGTCGATGGCCTCGGAGAACACCGGCGTCCCGATCGCATCGATGGTCGCGACCGGCGCGCCCACGATGGTCTGCACCAAGTCGATGTCGTGGATCATCAGGTCGAGCACGACGTTCACGTCGGTGCCCCGCTCCTTGTACGGGGCGAGCCGGTGGCACTCGACGAAGCGCGGGGAACGCAGGTACGGCTCGGCGGCGAGGATCGCCGAATTGAACCGCTCGAGGTGCCCGACCTGCAGCACCCGGCCGCACCGGTCCGCCAGGTCGATCAGTTCGCGCGCCTCACGCGGGGTCTCGGTGATCGGCTTTTCCACCAATACGTGCGCCCCGGCGAGCAGAAAGTCCCGCGCGATCGCGAAATGCGCCGGGGTCGGGGTCACGACGCTCACCGCATCGACCTTCCCGAGCAGCTCGCGGTAATCGGCCAACGGTCGGGTGCCGAGTTCTGCGGCCACCTGCTCACGGGCCTCCGCACGCGCATCGACCACCGCCTCGAGGCGGCAGCGGGGGGACTGGGCGTATTTCTGGGCATGGAAGCGGCCCAGATAGCCGACGCCGATGACGGCTGCTTTGATCTGCTCCATAGCGCACCATTATGACCTGCCGCGGCGCACCGCGGGCCGTCGATCGCGCCCGGCGCAGGCGCATTCGGGCCTCCCGGCCGCCTGGATCGGCTACACTGGCGATCTATGGTGAATTCGCGCACCGAACCCTCGGCGGCCCCGGCGGGTGCCCCTGCGCGCCTGCGGCGCGAAGCGGCGCTGCTCGGCGGCGCACTCGCACTTGGCGTGCTGGTCATGCCGCTGCTGATCTGGCTGGCCGGACATGCCACGCTCGGCCCGTACACGCGGGGCGACAGCGGCCCGGGCTACGGCCCGCTCACGCTCTATGGGGATTACTTCTCGGGGCTCGGCCACGGCTGGGTCCTCTACTGGGTGGTAGCGCTCGGGCCGCTGCTGCTCCTGCTGGCCGTGCGGCTCTGGCTGGCGCTCCTGCGGCGCCTGCCGCGGGCATGACCGACCTGCCCCGCCGCGCTATGCCTCTCGCCCTTGATCTGCCCCGTGCCTGAAGGACTGCAGCGAGCTCTCTCACGATGACCCAATCTCAGCGTTTTCGTCTCGGCTGGCTTAGCGCCATCGCGGCTGCGGCCGCCCTCGTCGGCTCCGCGGCGCTGCTGCTGCGCGCCCCGGCACGCGCCTCGATCCTGCCACCCGGGGCGCTCGCGCCGACGGCCAACCAGCGAGACATCGCGCGCAAGGTCGCCGGGATCCTGAATGAGTACCAGTACAGCCATCCGGACATCAATGCGCATTTCTCGCACCTGGTGTTCGACCGCTACCTGCACTTCCTCGACCCCGAGCACGACTACCTGCTCGCGAGCGACGTGCAGGGCTTCGCGGCGGTCTACCGCAACGACTTCGCGACGCTGATCGAGCACGGCAAGCTCTCCCCGGCGTTTCTCATCTTCCAGCGCTTCAAGGAGCGCAGCCAGGAACATTTGAAATACGCCATCAGCCTGCTCGGAAAAGAGCCGAGCTGGACCGGCAATGAGACCTACCAGTTCGACCGCAAGCACGCCCCCTGGCCGGCCAACACCGCGCAGATGAACGCGCTGTGGCGCAAGCGAGTGATGAACGAAGAGCTCTCGCTGCTGCTGGCGCACAAGACCTGGGCACAGACCGCCGCGCTGCTGCGCAAGCGCTATCAGGCCGAGCTGCATCGAATCACGCAGATCAGCGCCGAGGATGTGTTCGAGGACGTCATGAACGCGTACGCGCTCACGTACGACCCGCACACGACCTACTTCTCGCCCATGAGCTCCGAGGAATACCGCATCGAGATGAGCCTGAACTATCAGGGCATCGGCGCCTCGCTGCAGATGGACGGCAATTACGTCACCGTGGTCAACGTCATCCCGGGCGGACCGGCGGCGGTGGCCGGAACGCTCAAGCCGAAGGACCGCATCACCGGCGTCGGCGAAGGCAAGCGCGGCACGATCACCGATGTGGTCGGCTGGAGGCTGAGCGACGTCGTGCAGCTGATCCGCGGCAAGGCCGGCACGACCGTGCGGTTGCAGATCCTGCCGGCCGGCGAGCACCCGGGCGGCAAGGAGCAGGTGCTGAGCTTCGTGCGCAACAAGGTAACGCTGAAGGCCCAGGAGGCGCAAAGCAAGCTGCGTACCGTGACCCGCAACGGACACACCTACCGGATCGGCATCATCACCGTCCCGAGCTTCTATGAGGATGTCGCGGCGGAGGATGCCGGCGAGGCGAACTACCGCAGCACCACGCGCGACGTGCTGCGACTGCTGCTGAAGCTCGAGCAGCAGCACATCAACGGGCTGATCCTCGATCTGCGCGATGACGGCGGCGGCTACCTGCCCGAGGCCCTAGCGCTGACCGGGCTGTTCATCCAGCACGGACCGGTGGTCCAGCTGCGCGAGCGCAGCGGACGCATTGAGGTGCTCGATGACCCGGAGAAGGCCCCGGTCTACAACGGACCGCTCGCGGTGCTGGTCAATCGCTACAGCGCCTCGGCCTCGGAAATCTTCGCCGGGGCCATCCAGGACTATCACCGCGGCGTGATCATCGGCCAGAACACCTTCGGCAAGGGCACGGTGCAAAACCTGATCCCGCTCGATCGCTGGAGCCGCCAGCCGGTCGACGGGCAACTCACCGTGACCATCGGCAAGTTCTACCGCGTGACCGGTCAGAGCACGCAGCACCGCGGGGTGATCCCGAACATCGTGCTGCCCTCGCCGATCGATCCGAAGCTGGTCGGGGAGAGCGCCCTGCCGCGCTCACTGCCCTGGGACACCATCGGGGCGGTGCCCTTCCCGATCGCCACCGGTGCGGCCGCGGTGCCCTCGATCCGCACCCTGCAGCAGGACGAACTGGCGCACCAGCAGCACGATCCGAACTTCCAGTGGCTGGTCGGGGACATCCGACTGATCGAGGCGATGCGCGCCGAGAAGTCCGTGTCGCTGAACCTTGCGGATCGCCGGGCCGCACGGCGCAAGCGCGATGCTGAACTGCTCGCGCTCGACAACCGCCGGCGCGCCGCGCTCGGCTTGAAGCCGCTCGCGCACTCGCGGCAGATCGGCGGCAAGAACGACAAGATTCCGGACGTGATCCTCGATCAGGCCGAGGCCGTCATGGCCGACATGATCCGCCTGGATGCCCAGCGCGCCGCCCCGCAGGTCGCGCGCGGCACCTGAGCGACGCTCGGGCGCGGGCGGCTAGCCGCCCGCGCCTCAACTCAGCAGGACGCTGTGGATATTCCAGGTATCCTCGGCCAGCACGTTCGGGATGCCTTCGGGGGCGGCGGCCGAGGGGTGCTCTGCGCCGTCGCTGAAGGACTCGGCCATGGGCACCGTATCCTCCTCGGCGCGATACTGGGCCGCCCGGCGCAAGTGCACGAGGCGGGTGCGAATTTCTCGTCCGAATCGGCTTCGAGCCCCGAGCAGCGTCTCGGCACGCTGGATCTGTTGCATCAATGCCAGACACTCGGCGCGAGTGCCGTACTCGTCGATGACCTCCCGCTGCTGCGTGGCCTCGCGGGCGCGCATCACGAGCAGCGGCAGTGCGATGAGGCTCGCGCACATCACCTCGGCGTACGCGATCACGGTCAGATTGATGAGCCTGCGCGCCTGCAGCGACAGCCCGGGAAACTCCGGCGCCTGCTCAGCAGCGAGCTGCGCAGCGCTCTGGCAGGCGCTTGCGAAGGATGCCTCGGCCGCCGCCGCCTCGGCCCGTGCCCGCGCCAGAACCTGCTCGAGTGCGCGGCGCTTGAAGAAGTGCCAGAACCGGCGCAGTGCGGCCCGCTCGCGCTCGAGCGCCGCGACGCGCTCGGCGGCCTGCGCGCACAGCTCACGCACGACCTGCAGGTGCTGCTCGGCACTCTGGCGCCGGGCGAACTGCCGGCGGTTGTGCTCGGCCAGATGCGCCCGCCGCTCCCGCTCCTCCTGCTGCGCAGCGAGCTCGGCGACGAAGCGCTCGAGCTGATCGTGTCCGCTCTTCCAGAGCCGGCGCAGC
>JAPTUI010000087.1 GCA_028067895.1 Pseudomonadota bacterium
CCTGGCCATCGTCACGGAGTGGAAGGAATTCCGCAGTCCGGATTTCGAGCGGCTGCGCGCGCTGCTGAAAACCCCGGCGATCTTCGACGGCCGCAACCTGTACGAGCCGAACATCGTCGAGCGCTTCGGCCTGGCCTATTACGCGATTGGCCGCGGTCGCTCGATCCATCATCCCCGGGCCTGAAGGCCGCCGACCAGGATCACCCCCATGCTCACGCCCGTCATCCTCTCCGGCGGTGCCGGTACCCGGCTCTGGCCGCTTTCGCGCGAACTGTATCCGAAGCAGCTCCTCGCCCTCACCGGCGAGCGCACCCTGCTGCAGCAGACCGCGCTGCGGCTCGAGGGGCTGGGCGCGGGCGCGCCGGTCGTCGTCTGCAACGAGGCGCACCGGTTTCTCGTGGCCGAGCAGCTGCGCCAGCTGCACATCGAACCCGCCGCCATGGTGCTCGAGCCCGTGGGGCGCAACACCGCGCCGGCCATCGCGCTGGCCGCCCATGCCGCGCTCAAGGCCGCCACGGACCCGCTGCTGCTGATCCTGCCGGCCGATCATGTGATCCGCGACGTACCGGCCTTTCAAAAGGCCGTGCGCGCGGCGCTGATCCCGGCGGGCGAGGGCAAGCTCGTCACCTTCGGCATCGTGCCCTCGAGCCCCGAGACCGGCTACGGCTACATCCAGCGCGGCGCGCCTGCGGGGGACGCCTTCGCCATCGCACGCTTCGTCGAGAAGCCCGATGCCGCCCGGGCCGAGCAGTTCGTCGCCTCCGGGGAGTACTACTGGAACAGCGGGATGTTTCTCTTCAAAGCACGCCGCTACCTCGAGGCGCTCGAGCGTCTCGCGCCGCAGATGGCGCGTGCCTGCGCCGAAGCGTTCACCGCGGCGCGGGCGGATCTGGATTTCACCCGCATCGAGCGGGCGCGCTTCGAGACCTGTCCGGCCGACTCGATCGACTATGCAGTGATGGAAAAAACGCACGATGCGGTGATGGTGCCGCTCGCGGCCGGCTGGAGCGACGTGGGCTCCTGGGCCGCCCTCGCCGAAGCGTGCGAGGCCGATGCGCACGGCAACGTGGCGCGCGGCGATGTCATCTGCGAGGACTCCTCGGGCTGCTACCTCTATGCCGAGAGCCGCCTGGTCTCGGCCGTGGGCCTGAAAGACCATGTCGTGGTCGAAACCAAGGACGCGGTGCTGGTGGCGCCGAAGGACCGGGTACAGGACGTGAAGAAGCTGGTGCACCGCCTGAAGGAAGCCGGCCGCTACGAACACAGCCTGCACCGCGAGGTGTTCCGCCCCTGGGGCAGTTACGACAGCATCGAGAGCGGGCCGCGCTTCCAGGTCAAGCGACTGAAGGTCAAGCCCGGAGCGGTGCTGTCGTTGCAGTTGCATCACCATCGTGCCGAGCATTGGGTCGTGGTCTCGGGCACCGCCCGCATCACCCGCGGCGATGAGGTGTTTCTGCTCGAGGAGAACCAGTCGACCTACATCCCGATCGGCGTACGCCACCGCATCGAGAACCCCGGCAAGATCGCCCTGCACATCATTGAGATTCAATCGGGCTCCTACCTCGGCGAGGACGACATCGTGCGCCTGGAGGACCAGTACGGCAGGCAGGGGACGACGAGCTGAGGCGCCGCGGCGCGCGGCAGCTCTGCGCTACGCGGCCGGCAGCATCCCGCTGAGATCGAGGGCCGCGTCGGTCAGGCCGGGCAGGAAGACCACTCCGGGACGGTCGGTGGCGATCTCTTCGGTGTAGTGACCGTCCGCCGGAGCGCGGAAAAAGTGCACCGTGGCGCGCGCCAGATCGAACAGCCAGACCTCGGCAATGCCATGGCGCGCGTAGCAGGGCACTTTGTGGTCGTAATCGTAGTGCCCCGCTTCACTCACCTCGAGCACGAGCAGCAGATCCTCGGCCACTGCCGCACCGGCGCGCTTCCCGGGCCCACCCCGCAGGACCGCCACATCCGGCCGAGGCTCGCAATCGGCATCGAGGCCGATCGCCGTGTAGCGTACCACCCGCGCCGCGGTGCCGACGGCGCCCGCGAGAAGACCTGCCAGGCGCAGTGCGAGGTCGCAGCGCGCGGGGCTCATCGGCGCCCGATCGATGATATCCCCGTCGATCAGTTCCACGGCGCCCGCGGATGCGAGCACTCCCATCGCGATCATGCGGTGAGTGTCCGCAATGGTGAACCGGTGCCGGTGGGGCGGAGCGGCGGGCTCGTCAGTCGAGTCGGTATGCATGGGATTTCCGGGGTGCCTGTGCAGCGGGAAGGTCGGCGCGCGGCAGCCGACTGAATCTCAACGCGCGTCGATTCAAGCGTGCGCGCGGTACGCACGCAATCCGTGATTGCCGAACCGCGCCGCACCTGCAATCCTTGCGCATCGTTCCGGAGGTCTCATGCCGAATCTCAACGCCTTCAAGGCCTACGATATCCGCGGCCGCATTCCCGACGAGATCAACGATGCTCTGGCCTATGACATCGCGCGGGCTTTCTGCGCCCTGACCAATCCTCGGCGTGTTGTGGTCGGTTACGACATCCGCCTCACCAGTCCCGAACTCGCCGCGGCGGTCCGGCGTGGACTCGCCGACTGTGGCTGCGAGGCACTCGACATCGGCCTGTGGGGGACCGAGGCGGTGTATTTCGCGACCTTCGCCTATGCACTCGATGGCGGGATCATGGTCACCGCCAGTCACAACCCCGCGGACTACAACGGCATGAAACTGGTCCGCGCCGAGGCCCGTCCGGTGAGTGAGACGAGCGGACTTGCCGAGATGCGCACGCGGCTCGAGCAGGGCACCCTGCCGCCGCCGGCCACAGAGCCCGGCCGGCAGAGCGCACTCGATATCCGCACCCGGTACATCGAGCACCTTCTCGGCTACATCGACCGGCGCAAACTGCGCAAATTGAAGGTGGTGGTGAACCCCGGCAACGGCGGGGCCGGCGCGGTGATCGATGCGCTCGAGCCGTATCTGCCCTTCGAGTTCATCAAGGTCAACTTCCCACCCGATGGCACGTTCCCGAACGGCATCCCGAATCCCATGCTGGAGGAGAACCGTGCCGCCACCGCCGCGGTGGTGCGCCGCAGCGGTGCCGACGTCGGGCTCGCCTGGGACGGGGATTACGACCGGTGTTTCTTCTTCGATGAGCAGGGTCGTTTCATCGAGGGGTACTATCTGGTCGGCCTGCTCGCGCAGGTGTTCCTCGAGCGCGAGCCGGGCGCGCGCATCGTGCATGACCCGCGTCTCCTCTGGAACACCCTCGACATCGTGCGCGCTCACGGCGGCACCCCGGTGTTGTGTCGTTCCGGCCACGCGTTCATCAAACAGAAGATGCGCGAGGTGGATGCCGCCTATGGCGGGGAGATGAGCGCGCATCATTACTTTCGCGCCTTCTCCTACTGCGACAGCGGCATGATTCCCTGGTTGCTGACGCTGGCGCTCATCGCCGAGCGCGGTCCGCTCTCGGCGCTGATCGAGCCGCGCATGCGCCGCTTTCCGGTGAGCGGGGAAATCAACCGGCGCCTCAACGGCGACTCGAAAGCCATCCTCGCGCGCATCGAGCGCGAGTACGCCCCGGCGGCCATCGCTGTCGATCATACCGACGGGCTGTCGCTGGAGTTTCCCGAGTGGCGCTTCAATCTGCGCGGTTCGAACACTGAGCCCCTGGTGCGGTTGAACGTGGAGAGTCGCGCGAGCGAGGCGCTGATGCGCGCGAAGACCGAGGAAATTCTCTCGCGCCTGGAAGTGTGACCGGACTGCGGGCATGCCTCACAGTCGTGGCTGTCGGCGTGCGAAGACACTGGTCCTGCGGCGCAGATGAGCGTATTTTTCACCCCTGATGACCTGAAATTCCTGGGGGTTTCTCATGGCGTTGTGGAAAGATCCGACCGCATCCAATTCCGGATTTGCCGGGACCTCTGCCTCGAGTCCGCCGCCGTCGCGCGATGCCGGGCCTGGGGTGGCCTCGCTTGCCGAGGTGCCGCGCCGCGCCGGCAAGGATCGCGCCGAGCTCAAGGAGTCGGTGCTCGCCGCCGGGCTGACGCTCGAGGGCAAGATCAACGGCACCGGCCACGTGCGCATCGCAGGCCGATTCAAGGGTGACGTGAACATCGACGGCACGCTGACGCTCGATGCGGGCGCGCGCATCGAGGGGC
>JAPTUI010000278.1 GCA_028067895.1 Pseudomonadota bacterium
AGTCGTCTACACCCTGGCTCGTACCTTCGAGGAGTGTGGTGCGCCCGTGGTGCGCTTCAATTTCCGCGGTGTTGGATCGAGTGCAGGCCGTTACGATGAGGGTCGGGGCGAGACCGAGGATGCGCTCGCGGCGATCGCTTACGGTCGCGCGCGCTGGCCGGGGTCAGCGCTGTGGCTGGCCGGATTTTCCTTCGGAGCAGCCGTCGCGGTGCGCGCCGCGGCGCATGCGGCGCCGGCGCGGATGGTGCTGGTGGCGCCCGGGGTGACCCGCGTGGCGATGCAGGATGTGCCCTCGCCGCAGTGTCCATGGATGCTGATCCAGGGGGACGCCGATGAGATCATCGAGCCGCAGGACGTGCTCGAGTGGGCGGCGCGCCAGTCCCCAGCGCCGCGGCTCAGCACCTTCTCAGGGGCGGGGCATTTCTTTCATGGGCGGCTGCACGAGTTGCGCCAGGAGGTCGTGCAGTTCATGAGTACGGCCGCTCAGGCGGCGAGCGGCACCTAAGCGCCGGGAAATGAACGGGGTTCGCTCCGCGAACCCCGTCGAACCTTACGGCTCAGCGCGATCAGGAATTGACCATCGCCTTGAGGTTCTTCAGCGGCATCACGCGGACCTTCTTGCTGGCCGGCTTTGCCTTGAACATCATCTTCTCGCCCGTGAAGGGGTTGACGCCTTCGCGTGCCTTCGTGGCCGGCTTCTTCACGACCTTCATCTTCAGCAGACCCGGCATGGTGAACAGGCCGTTGCTGCGCAGGCTCTTCTTGATCACGCCGTTCAGCGAATCGAACACACTGCCGACCTGCTTGCGCGAGAGCCCCGTGTCTTTGGAAATTTGCGTCAGGACTTCCGACTTGGTCGGAGCGCTACCCTTTTTCGCCATATTGCGCCACTCCTCGAATAAATGAATGTGCGTGCTGTTGTGCAGCGACGCAAAGCTAAGAATCGCCGCGGAAAATAGCACATAAGCGCACCTGCGCAACTGTTTTTTTTGCCTACGCGAGTGCTGAAACGGCTTTTTTCAAAGGGTTTTGCGTCGCGCGTGGTTCGACGGGTCAGAATTTGGCGACGAGTTGCGCCGCCGCGCCCCGGATCAAAACCTCTTTGTCACGACTTTTCAGTCCGCGCAGCAGTGAAACGTGCGTCTTGGGCACGCCAAGTGCATGCGCGAGAACGCGTACGAGTCGATCGTTGGCAGCACCATCGACGGGTGGTGCACTGACCCGCACTAGAAGTCTGCCGTCGCGCCATCCGTCGAGGCCCTCACGCGAAGAACGCGCCTGAATCCGAATGTGCAGCACACAGTCGGCCCCGCGAATTTCCAACCCCTTCCGAGCCTTGGCGGCGTTGGTTGATGTATCGCCCATGGCGCGGTTCAGTTTCGCTGCATGCGCCAGCGCCCGGCGCAGCGCCTCAGGTGCGCAGCAGGATCAGCAGCGCCTGGATCAGAATGCATACCCACAGCGGTGACAGATCGATACCGGCGATCGCCGGAATGAGCCGGCGGAACGGCCGCAGTACCGGTTCGCACAGCGTGGCGAGCAGGGACTGCAGGGGCGAGTAGCCGCCGGGGGCGACCAGGCTGAGCAGCGCATAGAGGATGATGGCGTAAAAATACGTCCACAGCCCCATGCGCGCGATGTCGAGCGCAACCGCGTGCACCCAGAACCAGGGGCTCGCGCGCATGATCCCCTCGAAGGCGAACGTCGCGGCGACCTGCAGCACGGCGAGCACGACGACCGCCACCACGGAGGCCGTATCGACCTTGCCCATCGGCGGCAGGACGCGCCGCAACGGCATGATGAGCGGATTGGTCAGCCGGACGATCGCTTGGCAGATCGGGTTGCGGAAGTCCGCGCGCGTCAGCTGCAGCAGCAGCCGTGCCAGCACCACGAACAAGGCCAGTTCGAGCAGCGTTTCGATGATGTAGATGAGGGCGCTCATGTCGGTTTCCGCGGGGCCGCTCAGGCGGCTCCATACTGATCGGCCAGTTCCCGGCTGCGCTGCGCGGCGGCCGCAACCGCGCGCGCGACGATCTGATCCAGGCCCGCAGCGGCGAAGGTGCGCAGTGCCGCTTCGGTGGTTCCGCCCTTGGAGGTGACCTCGGCGCGCAGCTGCGCGAGGTCGCCGGTGCCGCTGCGGGCGAGCTCGCCGGCGCCGTGCAGCGTCGCTACGCTCAACGCGCGCGCCGCCTGCGCGCTCAGACCGAGCGTCGTGCCCGCTGCGGCCATCAGTTCGGCCAGCAGGAAGAAGTAGGCCGGCCCGCTGCCGGAGAGCGCGGTGACCACATCGAGGGCCCCTTCGGACTCCACTCGGACCACTTCGCCCACCGAGCGCAGCACCTGCTCGGCGAGCCGCTCGTGCGCCGCCGCAATGCCCGCGGGTACGTACAGTCCCGTCACGCCCGCCCCGAGCAGCGCCGGTCGGTTGGGCATGGCGCGCACAACGGGCACGTCGGGCCCGCACCACTGCTTAAGGGCCGCGACCCGGATCCCGGCGGCCACCGAGAGCACCAGCGGGCGCGTGCGCGCGAACTCGGCCGCGAGCGGCCGCAGCACTTCATTGACGTTCTGCGGCTTGACCGCCACGACGATCACCTTGGCCGAGCGCACGGCAGCGGCATTGTCGGCCGTGGCTGCGACGGCGAATTCGCGCTCGAGGGCCGCACGGGCCGCCGCGTCGCGTTCGCCCAGGGCGAGCCGCTCGGGGCGCAGGCCCTGGCGCAGCAGCCCGCCGATCAGGGCGCGGCCCATGTTGCCGCCGCCGAGTATCGCCAGATCGAGGTGATTCATAGGCCGAGGATTGTAGCGGCTGGCGCGTGCCGCCGTGCTGCGTTCATGCGCGCGGCGGCCGCTCGCCGAACAGCGCGGTGCCGACGCGCACGAGGGTGGAGCCCTCGAGGATGGCGCTTGGAAAGTCCGAGCTCATGCCCATCGAGAGCGTATCGAGCGCTGCGCCCGCGGCATTCAGCCCGTCACGCAACTGGCGCAGCTGCGCGAACCAGGCGCGCTGGGCTTGGGGGGCGGTCTCGGGCGGCGGAATGCACATCAGCCCGCGCAGATGCAGCCGCGCGAGCGCCGCGACCGCGGCGGCGAGCGCGGGGAGTTCCGCGGGCGTCACGCCGGCCTTGCTGCTCTCGCCGGCGAGATTGACCTGGAGGCATACGTTCAGCGGCGGGGCATGCACGGGGCGCTGCTGCGCAAGCCGCTCGGCGATATGCAGTCGATCGATCCCGTGCACCCATTGAAACCGTTCGGCGATCGGGCGGGTTTTGTTCGCCTGCAGCCGGCCGATGAAGTGCCAGGTGAGCGGCAGGTCCTTAAGTGCCTCGAGCTTGGCGAGCGCTTCGTTCAGATAGCTCTCGCCGAAATCCGTGAGCCCCGCGGCGAACGCGGCACGCACCGCCTCGGCGGGCTGGGCCTTGGACACGGCCAGAAGTGTGATGTCCGACACGTTTCGTCCGGCGCTCGCCGCCGCGGCGGCGATCTCGGCGCGCACTGCCCGTACGCGCTCGGGCAAATTCTGCGAAGCCCTTATCATATGGATGACCGAACCCCTCCGTTATACTGCAACGACCGGTCCGGCGCAGGCAGCGCCCCACCCGACTCCGATCGGAGATCCGATGGTCGATATCGCGCAACTGCTGGCCTTCGCGGTCAAGAACAATGCCTCCGACCTGCATCTGTCGGCCGGGGTGCCACCCATGATTCGCGTCGACGGCGACATGAAGCGAATCAATATGCCACCGCTGGCGCACAAGGAAGTGCACAGCATGGTGTATGACATCATGAACGACAAGCAGAGGAAGGCCTTCGAGGAATTCTTCGAGACCGATTTTTCCTTCGAGATCCCGAAGTTGGCACGATTTCGCGTCAACGCCTTCAACCAGAATCGCGGCGCCGGTGCCGTGTTCCGGACGATTCCCTCGAACATCCTCTCGCTCGATGACCTGAACGCGCCGAAGATCTTCCGCGACCTGTGCATGCTGCCGCGCGGACTCGTGCTGGTCACAGGTCCCACCGGCTCGGGGAAATCGACGACGCTCGCCGGCATGGTCAATCACTGCAACGATAACCGGCCCGATCACATCATCACCATCGAAGACCCGATCGAGTTCGTGCACGAGTCCAAGCGCTGCCTGGTGAATC
>JAPTUI010000445.1 GCA_028067895.1 Pseudomonadota bacterium
TGCGGAAGAGTCGGTCCTCGATATCCGGCGGTATACGCCTGGAGCGCGCATCCTCGATGAAGAATGCGCGCAGCCACTCGTCCCGGAAGCTCGCAATCATGAGGACGATCTCAGCATGTACCAGTGTACCGTTCTACGGGACTTTCCGCAACCATGATGTCCCGGGAAAGCCGGCAGTGACCCAGCCACTGCCGGCAGACCGAAGCCGTTGCGATCAGCGGTGGCGCCGCCGCCTGCCTCGCCTCAGCTCCGCGACGAAGCGATCCACGTCCCGCTTCAGGAGATCCCCGTCGGCGACCGCGACATCACCGCATCGAAAGGCCCGGCAGCAGTTCAGCGTGTTCACCTCAGTGCATGGAATGACCCGCCGTCCACTGACGCGCCAGCCTTCTGGCCTCTTTGAGCTGTACGGGCGTCAGCTGACGCGCAATCGCATCGCATACTTTCCGGGTAAAACGGAAGTGTTGCGCGGAACGTGACGCAACCGCGACCCATGCATAAGCGAGCTCGGGATTTCGCGGCACCGCCTGTCCGATCATGTACTGCACGCCCCAGAGCGCTTGAGCGTGCGCATCGCCCCCGATTGCGGCCTTGTGAAACCAGGAGAGCGCCTGCCGCTCAGCCTTCCGAGCGCCTTTGCCGGATGCATAGGCCTCGCCGAGGTAATACTCGCCCCTCGGGTTTCCGGCTGCCGCAGCCGCCCGGTACCACTTGACGGCCTGTGCGTAGTTGCCCTGATGCTGATACAGATCGCCCAGCAGGTCCTGGGCATCCGAATAGCCTTCGCGAGCGGCCTGGCGCAGCCAGAAAACCCCTCGCGCCGGATTCACCGGGACACCCTCCCCGCTGAGATAGGCCATCGCAAGCCCGGACTGGGCCAGCACATTGCCCTGCTTCGCGGCGAGCAGATACCACCGGTCCGCACGCGAGTCGTTCGGCGCAACCCCTTCTCCGAATTCATATACCGCTCCCAGATTCTCTTCGGCATAGGCACTTCCCTGCGCTGCCGCTGTGCGGAGCCAATGCAATGCCTTCGCCTCATCGTGCGGCACGCCGAGACCTTTCAGGTAGAAGAACCCGATGGTTCCCTCGGCTTCCGCATCATCCTGCGCCGCTGAGGCCCGCAGCCACTTCAAGGCCTTGACGTAATTCCGCGGCACGCCATGCCCGTGCGCATAGAGCAATGCGAGGCTGTACTCGGAGTTGGCGATGCCCTGCCCGGCGGCTCTACGGTACCACTTCAGGGCCTTGGTGTAATCGCGCGGCACACCAACGCCATTCGCATACAGGTACCCCAGGTCACACTCCGCTGGGCCGATACCGGCAGCGGCCGCCTTGCGCAGCCAGAATTCCGCCTTCCTCCCATTCCGCGCGACCTGCGCGCCCTGCAGGTAGTCAAAGCCCACTTTGAATTCCGCCGCCGCGCCCCCGCGGACCGCTGCCGCATGCTCTGCGGCAAACCCGACGCCTGATTGCGAGGCGGCAGCTCGCATCACGCTGCTTGGGGCGGTTCGACGCGCCACCGCAACAGGGGGCGTCGCTGCGACCGAGGTGACAGTCAATTCTCGTTTCGGCGCTCCGGCACAGCCGCTCAGCACCGCAAGGACCCCAATCACCGGCACAAGATGATGTGTTCTGCTCACCATACCCCCTCCGTTTCACCGTGGCTTGAGTTTTCTTCGTACGGTATCGATCGAATATCCGAATCCCAGCGCGCTATGCACTCTGGCGGCGACCTGTCGGCCGCATGATCTTTACGCATCGTTTCGTGCAACGACAGAGGTGGCGCTACGCACTCCACCATCCTGCATTCGCGGCCCATCATCCCTTGCTACGGCAGCGGGTCATGCGGTATGCCCGTCGTCATCCCGGGTTCGTCCGTCGCAGGCCACGTATACCGCCCCGCTACCGGCGTTTCCGGTGAGGTTTCCATGGGTGGCCGGCGTGGCGGTCGCCGGCGCTAGAGGCAACCGACGCCCCCGGGCGTGGGCACAAAGGGAATGCCAAGAATTGATCAGGAGTGTAGTGCTTGCGGCAGACGGAGAGAATCATCAATCTCCGGGGTGTGTTCCGCTCCCCAGTCGAGGCCTACGCCGAGCGCCCCCCCACAAAGCGATTGCTGCAGAGGCGTGATCAGCGCCGAAAACCTCGGCAATGGGGTCGTTTCGACAGTGAACAGAAACGATCATTCGATCAGGCACTTACGGCACCAACCTCGCTGCCGCGGCCGAACAATAGGGCTTCGCAACCGGGAAAATTGACAGCAGAAACGCGGGTACCCCTAGAATGGCGTCGTCATGACTACACTACAGCTCGGGGAGGCCTTCGCCCGCTATGGCGCCAAAGCGCACAATCCCGTGTGGTCCGTATCCGCGTGGACTTCTCGAAACGAACTCGTGGTGAGCTGCTGGGCTCATCACTTCCGCAAGGCTGTTGACGGCGTGCTGCCTTATGAGGATCGGCTTGCTCACTGGCCAGGGCCCGGCAACGATGAACTGCGGGCAAACCTTTCACGCGCGCTCAAGGAGCATAGTGCCGTGCGCCTCATCGTGACCACCTCTCAAAATACCGAAGAATACGGCCATGAAATTCCAACGACATTCCGCGTTCGCGAGGATCTGATCGGTCACGTCGAGACCTTCGATGGCGACCGGTTTGTGCTCCATTTCAGGCAAGTCCGATAGGCCCATGTCTCGCGCGCAAAGCGCCCGCCATTCGGCGAGCGCCTGAATAGCTTGGTGCATGGCATCTGGCGCCAGGTCAATCTCCCCTGGCCACGTGACGGCACCGTGCTCCACGTGAACTTGCTCGAACATGGCTCAATCGCGCAGGCTGTCGAACACCCCGGCCTGGGGTGAGGCGATGAGATCACCCAGATCATCGATCGTGTAGGAAGTCCCAGGAGCGGCGTTCGCGAGGGTACCCGTACTTCATCAGTACCCCAGGAAACTCGCGCCTTCCCGGCTCTTCAGTCCCCGATTATCTCAAGCTCGAATCGGTCGGGCTTCTTCCTGGCGCGAAACAGAGGCACTGTGGCGGCGCTCAGCCTGAGCCATTCCTGTACCGTCCGCTCGTCTTCGGGTTTGATGCCGCAACCGAGAATCACGCCGACCAAGGCATCCTCAGGTAACGACTGCCAGTCATGGCGGGTCTCTGTGGGGAGCTCCACCGCGTCCTCGAATTCCGGCTGCTTCTTAGGTTGCAGGATCACCCGCCACTCGCGCTCGTAGCACCAGTGCGACGACTTGGTCAGCATCCATGCGCGGTACCTCTCCCATGGCGGTGACCATACGAACGAGGTAGCGGGATACGATTCGGAGTACTCCACCTGCTCCGCTGGTTGGAGCACGTTTTGCATCAGTGGAGGCTTGGGGTCTGGATCTTGGGGAAACCTGAGCGCATCGTGGCGGAAACGGAGGCAGACCCCCCGGTGGCTGTCCGCATAGTGGGACCACAGGAGGATATCGTCGCTGCGCTCGGAAAGAGAGAGCACGCCGCAGTTATCGACGTAACGCTGAAATACGGCCACATCCTGATCGAGGATTTCGTGGCGAGTCACCCAGAGTTCCTCGCGTCTCCGCGCGACTTGCGAATCCGTTGGACCCTTCGCGAAGGGCCCTGATTCCACCTCGATTCTGTGCCGGAGTTCGCGCCAGCAGCGTGCATTCAGCCATGCCACGAGAGTTGCGTCAGATACGTCGCGGCTTCTCGGCACCTTGCAGTCAAAAGGGTCGTTGAACCACGCCGGCGAGGACAAGTGGATCTGCCGATGAACCAGAATGCGCTCCACGTCCTCGCGGGCACGAAGACTCGTCATCGAGCGGTAGCGATGAAGGAATTCAGGCGCGTCTGGCACGGATGAGCCTCGCGGGCTGAGGACCGCCGCGCACGAGCTTCTTGCCGTGGTAGAGGTTTGCCTCGGCGATCCATCTATCGGTGATCTCCGGGGCGTCGTCGGGATCACGTCCGCTGCGGCGCGAGTCCTTGGGGTTCAAGGGCGTCATCATTCGCTGTTACCCGTATCTGGGCCTCATCCTGCCTTTCGCCGGCGCCGCTCGGTCGACCGCCTTCTCGAGGAGCATACGCACATAGCGGGTGTATGGAATCCCTCGGGAACGGGCCTCGGCCTTCACCGCATCGAG
>JAPTUI010000184.1 GCA_028067895.1 Pseudomonadota bacterium
CCGGAGGATATTCTCATGAAGAAGACGCTAATGATCTCTCTGGTCATCTCTGGGATCACACTCACATCGGCGACAGCCTTCGCAGCGACGGATGCGGAACTGAAAGCCTGCTTCCAGGCGCACAGTCAACTGATGGAGAAGCCCGCGCTGCGAAACCTCATCACTTGTTGGCGGGTGCACGGATACCTGATGAAGAGAGGGACGTGATCGAAAAAGGTCGCGCTCCGTGACGGAGCGCTCGGGCCGAAGTACATTCAGGTGACGTGGATTTGCACACACTCCCGGAAGGACCGTCGCAGTGGGCGACTGTGCTACACAGTGTTGACGCCTGAGTGCTGGCGTCCCTTCCGGCGGCCGCGGCCATCGAGAACGCCGGAGGGTGAATCCGGCGTTCTCGATTGTCGGATAGTTTACCGGCGGGGCTCGCAATCTTTCCCAGGGCCCACTA
Organism: Pseudomonadota bacterium; assembly: GCA_028067895.1. Taxonomy (GTDB): domain Bacteria; phylum Pseudomonadota; class Gammaproteobacteria; order Steroidobacterales; family Steroidobacteraceae; genus 13-2-20CM-66-19. The sequence goes on from JAPTUI010000184.1 coordinate 449, forward strand.
TTGCTCTTCTTCGCCGCCCAGCCTGGATGGGGCTGTTCCTGAGACCTGACCGAATGCCTTTCTCTCCTACACCTTCTGCATGATCACTTGTGCCGATTTGACCCGCAGCCGGCCGTTGACCCCGCGCTTCGATCGCGTGGATAGCCTTCCGAATTCCGACGACACCATCGGCGAGCCACGCTCAGGCCGGATGCCTGGCTTCCAACTTTACAGGGGCGCTCGAGCTTACCTGCGAGCGATTCGACGGTGTCGGTCCACATGAAGGGCTGCGGGTGTGGAGTTTAGCAGGCTGTTGAAAAACCCGATAATTCGGGCAAATTAGGCAGTATCTGGGTCATAACCGAGGCTCACCGATGCGAGGCACGGATTCGAAGCAGGAAGGGATGTTCAGCTACGTATCGCCCGAAGCGCGGGTGCCGACGAAGCATCCTCTGCGCCCGATTCGAGCGATGGTGTCCGAGGCGCTGGAGCAGATGGATCGAAAGTTCGAGAAGCTGTACGCGCAGACTGGCCGGCCATCGATCGCACCGGAGCGGCTCATCCGAGCGCTGCTGTTGCAGGTGCTCTACTCGATCCGCAGCGAGCGGATGCTGGTCGAGCAGCTCGAGTACAACCTGCTGTTTCGGGGGTTCGTGGGACTCTCGGTCGATGAGCCGGTCTGGGATCACTCTACTTTCAGCAAGAACCGGGATCGGCTGTTCGGAGCGGATATTGCCCGAGAGCTGTTCGATGCGATCGTGGAACAGGCTCGGATGGCAGGACTCCTCAGCGATGAACACTTCAGCGTCGATGGCACGATGATCGAGGCGTGGGCCTCGCACAAGAGCTTCCGGCCCAAGGATGGTTCGGGTGGGCCTCCGGGGACCGGTGGCCGCAACGAGGTGCGGGACTTCCACGGGGAGCAGCGCACCAACGACACGCATGCCTCGACGACTGATCCGGAGGCCAGGCTTTACAAGAAGAGTAGCGGCACGACGGCGAAGCTGGCGTATCTGGGGCACGCGGTGAGTGAAAACCGCCACGGCCTGATCGTCGCAGTTGAGGTCACACAAGCAAACGGCACTGCCGAGCGCAGTGCGGCGGTGCGGATGCTCAAGGATCTGCCCACTGCACAGCATCCTACGTTGGGGGCCGATAAAGGCTACGACACGCGCGGCTTTGTCAGCGAGGTGCGAAAGCTGAACGCCACACCGCACGTTGCGCAGAACGTCGAGCGGTCCGGCGGTTCGGCGATCGACGCTCGCACCACGCGCCATGCTGGCTATGCCTTGAGCATCAAGGCGCGCAAGCTGATCGAAGAGTCCTTCGGCTGGGCGAAGGACATTGGACTGTTGAGGCGCCCGAAGTTGCGCGGCCGACGCAAGATAGAAGCTGCAGCGCTGCTGACCTTCACCGGGTACAACCTGGTGCGGATGCGCAACCTTCTGGCGGCCGGATTTACGTAGCAACGAGCACGCCATGCGCGAGATTGAGGGTGAACCGGTGACCACAGGCATCCAACCGACGACATTCGGCAGCGAGAATCCCCGGCGGAACGCCGTCTTTCTCGTCGGAAGATGTGATCGATCGCCTCTCATGGATCAAAAACCACTTCGCGTATCGGGTTTTTCATCAGCCTGTTAGGGGAGGACGAGCTCATCGACGCCGAGTCTACGGTGTGCGCTCAGAACACGATCCCGGTCTCGAGCAGAACGCGTGACTGCGAAGTATCGTTCCCCTTGGGACCGAACACCAGCCCCGGTGTAGTGCTCGACGTCCCGACATACGAAAGCTCTAAGCGAGCGAAGAACGCATCGTGCTGATAGGTCGGGGTCACCGTGATCGACCAAGCTTTGCTGCCGGGACCGTACATCAGATTCGGCGCGCCCTCCACGGCGTTGCCGGTGGAGCCGATGTATTCGACGCGTACCGGCACGCTCACGCCTGCCGGCGCCGATTTGCCGTCGAACGCATAGTTAACGAAGAGCGCCGCGCCGTAAGTCGACGCACCGTGGAATGCCCCGATCGCTGCAATGGCGGGCACGTGCGTGTATTGCACATAGGGCTGGAACGTCCACTGTCCGGCCGTGTGGGTGTAGATGATATTGTAGAGCTGCTCGTTGTTTTGATAGAGCGGAGTCACCAATGTCGGTTCGCTGGTATGCCGTGTCGAGCCGCTGGCGATGACGGCCAATGTGTCGGCCGGGTCGATGGTGTACGTCGCTGAGAGCCATGCCCAGCTGTACTTGTTCGAGTACATACCATCGTTCCAGGAGACCGACAACGCCAACGGCCCCTTCGTGTAATTGACCTGCACGCCGCGGTTGACGGCATTCTCCTGGTTCCAAAGCAGCCCGCGCTCGATGTTCAGATTCTCGAAGGAGAAGGTGTACTCGGCGCCGATCAGCGTCGGGAGCTTGCCGACCTCGACGGAGAAACTGTCGGTCGGCGCGAGCTTGACGTACCACTGGGGGAAGGGACCGTAGAAAGCGTTGGTGGCCTTGCTCGAACGGATGTAGGGGACGCCGAGATCCGGCAGCGAATAGGCTCCCGCCTGCGCGAAAAACTGCACGAGACCCGTGGGCTTGTTGATGAAGATCTGCGCATTGCTCACATCTCCCTGGACGTTCTTGTCGCCCGCGTCGATGTTGTTCTGCGCCTGCGCGAAGCCGCTGACCACCCCGGTGATGTAGACGGTGCCGAGGGGACCCGCATCGAAGCTGTTGGGCTTGGAATTTGCGGACACAGATCCCGAGAATGCCGGCAGCAGCGTAGGTGGCGTCGCGTCCGGCGCTGGCTGAGCGGTGCCGTCTGCCCACGCCCCCATCGATCGCACGATCAGTGCGCCGCAGGCGAGACCGTGGGTGGCAATTCTTGACTTCTTCATAGCGCAGCACTCTCAGTGCTGTTGTAGTTCGCGGACAAAGACGGATCGGCCGGCGGCGGAGCGCTCGTCTTGGAAGCTGCGAGCGGGAACCCCGAGCGCATCGGGGGCGAGCGGAAGATGTGGCGCGATTGCGGCAAATGCGAAGGCGGTAGAACGCCGGATCTTGGTTCTCATGATGTTGTAGGACCTCGTATTGAGCGGAAGGAAGACGGGCTCAACGTGCTGAACGAGCTTTCTGCAATGTCCATGCCGGGTTGGTAATCTAATATAATCATTAAGTTGACTCGAACCCGATCCCGGTATCCTCTCGTACCCGCACCAGATACACCCGGTCGCCGGGGGGGGCTTGCACCGATTTGGTGCCGTGCTGCCCGCGAGGGGACGCGGCTTTCGGGAGATGTGATGCGTCGGCGCAACGGTGCGCGCTATGGAACGGCAGCCCAACTCCTCAGTTTAAGAATGCGGATATCATGGGGAAGTGAGCGGCGACCCATTAGGCAGGCGTGCTTCTCGCTGCTTTACGGGCAGGATCGATTGCACAATCAGCTCAATGCCTAGACTCAGGAGGGCAATGAACATGACTCATTCCATCCTCGGCTCCGCCACGCGGGCCAACGTGATCGGGGCGATCCTTCTGGCCTCATCTTTTGCGATACAAGCCGCTCCGCAACTGCCGTCCGGTGTACCAGCAACACCTACCGCGCAAAGCGCTCTCGCGAAGATGCACGCATTCGAGGTGAAGGCGGAGTACTACGCGAAGAAGGCGGCATACTATCGGAATCGCGCTCGTGCCCATCTTGACGGCAAGCACGAAATCACGTGGCTTA
>JAPTUI010000434.1 GCA_028067895.1 Pseudomonadota bacterium
ACCACGCCGTTCACTCGAATGAGAGCACTGCGTGGCACGCCAACAGTTCTCCGTGCGCCGTCTCAAGCCAGCTTCCTCCAATCCTTCACAGATCGCGGTCCCTGCGGAGAAATCGCGGCTAGTATTATAAAATTCCCCTTTGCATCCATGTCGCTATTTTATACTCTTGGTTAGTGTAAAGGTCAACAATAAGTTAACAGTTGCATCACAAGGAGGCGAGAGCGGATGAAACAATGCCATATATGTAAAAAGCGCTGTGTGGTATACATTGTGGGCGGTTCCATCCCTTGAGCGCGTCGCATTCGAGCAGCCATTGTTTGTCGCTCAAGACTGACGCACGCGTAAACTGACAGCGGCGGTAACCGGGAAACACTTACCTCAATTCCACCGAGTATCCCGCCACCGGCGGTTCACACTGCGACACATGGCGCGGTGCAACCGCGGAGCGCCGCCGACCGCGTGTGGCATGCGGAAAAATAGTTGACCGCGCCATGTCAGAAGCGCCGGACGCCGCCTGATTAAACCGTTTAGACCGACGCCGTGCTGCCTCGCCGCGCGCACGGATCGCGCTCCAGCCGACTCAGTCTGTCTTGAGCACCCGCCCGAACCCCCGTCGCCTCTACCGCTCCGAGCGTCCGTCGATCCAATACAGGCGCGCATTGAACGGATTCCAGTCCAGAACGATCCGCTCAGTGTTCACTCCAGCCCTGCAACGACTTACTTACGCCTGAATTGCAGAACCGCTACGGCTGGCCGCCACTTTCCTAGGTAGAGTCTTCGCGCACTCCGGAATACGATGAGCTTGCCGGTCAAACTCCGCCACCCGGCGGTACCGGTCATGGTTCGGCAAGGTTGGGCCAGTCAAAGCCCGAGTTCGCGCATGCGAATTGATCGAACCCGGCGCGGCAGGTCAAAATTCCTCGGACTGCCGCACCAAGACCAAAATCGCGATAAACTCGCGCTGCGTCAGCACATAACCCAGCAGCGACAGGCACCTCAAAGCCTCTATCTCGCGGCGCGTTATACAATACTTTGACCGCAACTTCCGATCGGTCAGGAATCGCCGCCAAGGCGCGGCCTCATTTTCGGCGCGAGCCGATGAAGGGTTGACGTTTATCAACGATTTGGCTTCCGGATGCGATAGGAACAGAAGCCTTTGGTGATCCAGCGCCAGCGTATCCGCCAGCCGTTTCAGCAGGGCCAGAGAGGGACGCCGGAGACCGCCTTCGATATAGGCGATGTGGCTCGCCCTGACTCCTACCTTCGACGCGAGATCCCGTTGAGTCAATGACATGGTTCTGCGCCGCTCACGTATTACCTGACCGAGTGTGTGCTTTATCATCAGATGTCGTACTCAGCGAGGAGAGCCTTGCGCAGTTGCGTATAGTGCACCAGTCCCGCCAGGTATTGCAGCTTTCGGTTTGTCGCTAGCTTCGCGTCGAACACCAGACCGAAGCACTGATCGAAGTATCTGAGTACCTCGGCAAGGCTGTCATCGAGCATTCGGCCGCCGCCGCGGCCAGCGCGCCGCTCACCAAGCAGGAGTCCCGCTGTAGCTCGGGGGTACACGCCGACGCTCACCAGTATGTCGGCTGCCAGTTCCACTGGATCGTCAAGATGTTCCCCAAATCCCGTGTAGAACAAAAAGTGCGCCGGTTCGCTGCGCGCATCGAACATCTGCGCAGTAAGATGATGTCCCATCTCATGGGAAAATGCTGCGCCGACTGCGGCTTCGTGATGCGCGGTGTTAACACATATCAGCGGGCGCCTCGAGATCGGATTATTACTCATGTAGAAGCCCAACAGCGCCTGACCGGTCGTGCTCGAAAGGTTGGCGAGCCGAAACATGACTCCCTGACCCGACCAGCGTCGGATGAATTCCGAGGGAGGACCCAGCTTTACCGCAGTTCGGTTCAAGTTCGGCCACACCCTGCGCCTCCCGTCGGCGACTATTCCCTGCACCTCGCAGCGATCAAAATGCCTGCGCAAAGTACTTCGGTAATCGTGCCTAGCCAGAGCCTCGATTTCATCAAGTGCGCGCGCGGCGTTTGACGGCCGGCGTCGCGGCGGCCGCTCGCTCACCGCAAGCATATCGGCCAACAGGCCATCGAACAGGGAAACTTGCTGGTTCGAGGACAGCACGCTCATCAGCGTCCTCCAGTGCCAGCGTGCAAGTCTATCCGTAAGCAACAGATTGTCAAGCAGCGTCCACACTCACGCGTCCCCAGGCCCGACGCCGCTCGGCAGACCGATAGATATCGTCGGCTAACTATCGGTCGACAACGGCGGTTCGTAAAATAGCCGCCCATTTGGCTACGGTATGCGCGTGCCGTCACGCCCCGCAGTAACCACCGGTGCGCCCCGGAAGATTACGGCTTCGCATCCAGAATCGATGATCGCGCTCGCCCGCATTCGAGCCCCGCCTTCCCCCGCGCGCGTCGTCACCGCATTCAACCAAGCATTCCTAACCCCAACACGGAGCAATTAAAATGGAACTGCGTTTACTTACCACCCACCTCGAGCGACGGACTTTCCTGCAGCGCCTGCACCAGGCCCGCGCCAGACACGGTGGGATCTATCGCGAAGTCTGCCACGAGCAAATTGACAACCGCGCCCGCCTCGCTTGCTCACTTCTCTATGGACTGTTCGAACACGAAGCCGACGGCGTCGAAGGAATGATCGCCGGGCTTGCTATCCACGACCTCAAGACCTTTCCCCAGAGCTGCCGCGAGCCTGATCTGACCCACTTGCCGCCTGCGGCAATAATCGAGTGCGGCGACCATTGGTCGCTATCGCTTGGCGCCGGGATGCGCGTGTGGCACGGCGCCGCCGTGCAGGTCGTGAGGCTGCGCCCTCGCGCGGTGCTCGCCTACCTGGCCGTCGGACCGTCGGAGCCGAATCATTTCGGATTCTACGCCGCAATGGGCTTCACCAAGACCGGAGCGCCCGTCGAATACCCGTACGTCGAAGGTCTCGATGGTCATAGACCGCTGGTCCAGCCCATGGTCCTTCAAGGCCAGCCGTTCCGCGACCTCGTAGCCGGAGTAGCGCGGATGCAGGTAGACGCATTGGACAACTACCGCATCGTCCGCTTCAACTCGTCGCTCCGACTGCGGCCGTGCGTGGCGAATCTCACTCGGCGCAACCCGGATCCGGCGCGGCGTTCCGGCCCGGCCGGCAACAGCGCCGTACCGCTTGGTGCCGCCTCCGCGACCTAAAAGAACCTTCGTGAGCAGCACGATCTGGCTTCGCCCACATGAATCCAGCGCCCGCGCCGCAAATCAAACCAACCCGCCAATTCCTGGCGAGTCAACCGAACGAAGAAAGGCAATCCAATGAATCGAACCTCAACTGATCAACGGCAGATCCAAGTCCGCACCAGCGACTCGTTCGCCGGCGAAGTTCCGGTCAAACTGACCAGGGACGAGCTGCGCCAGCTCTCCACGATTGATCCGATTCGCAGCTGGCTCCACATAGGCGCCGAATGGACGACCATCATCGGAACGATCTGGTTTTCACAGCGATTCTGGAATCCCTTGCTGTATCTGCTCGCGGTCGCCATCATCGGCGCACGCCAGCACGCGCTGCTGATCCTGATGCACGACGGCGTCCATTACCGGCTGTTTCGAAATCGACGACTCAACGATTGGGTGTCCGAGGTTCTCCTCGCGTGGCCCAACCTGATTTCCGCCCGAGCCTACCGCCGAAACCACTTCGCGCATCACCGCTATCTGAACACACAGCAGGATCCCGATTGGGCACGCCGGCAGGGCGACGCCGCCTGGGTCTTCCCGAAACACTGGGGCGAACTCGCCCGCATGATGCTTCGCGATCTCTCGGGGCTCGGGGCAATCGCCTTCCTCAGGCTCGCGCGGATGCTCCTGACCCGGGATACCGGTGTCAATCAGTCGCTTAATCTCGCACGATACGGGTTTTACGTGCTCGCCGCAGCGGTGTTGGGATGGGCGGGTCTGGCCAAAATCACGATCCAGTACTGGTTTGTGCCGCTGTTTACCTGGCTCATCATGATCTTCCGGGTTCGTAGCATCGCCGAGCACTCCGCGATGCAACCCGGAAGCACCGCGTACGCTCAGACCAGAACCACCTATGTGTCGCCGCTCGAACGCCTGTTCATC
>JAPTUI010000618.1 GCA_028067895.1 Pseudomonadota bacterium
GATAATAGACGCAGTTCTCTGAGCGAACATTGAACATCACCGAGAGCGGCCCCCGATCGGTGTCCACCCGGCTCAAGCGAAGCTGTCCCGTCCCCGCCGCGTATCTGGCGTAATCCCGATAGAACCCCTGGAATTCGGGCCGGGGCGCCTGCGCCCCCCATCGGTCGACAGAGAAGGCCCAGAGCCGGTCCAGGAACGCATCGATATCCGCCTCTTGCGCATATTCGAGGCGCGGCTGATCGAGCTTGCGGCGCTGATTGATCGTCTTGCGGCGGACTTCCGGCGAAAGACGCTGCACATAGTCGTCAAACCGGGCCGGCAGCGGAGCGCGCCACCCCGTGAGCGGGTCCACCTCCCGGACACCGGCGATTCGAGGCAGGTACGTCGTCGCGAGCATGTCCGCGACGCCGCCGCGGCGCAGGCAGCACAGTGCAAGTTCGTCCCACGCCTCGGTCCCGAGCCACTCCGTGAGCGCCTCGAGCACGCGCTCACGTTCGCCCCGGTCCGCGATGACATCCAGATAGTCGGAGAACGCCGCCTCTGAATTGCGCCATGCGGTACCGATGAGTTCCAGGCGCCATGGCCGCAGCAGCCGCCGAACGACGACCCGATGCCGATAGAACGGCGCCAGACCGACGAGGCGGTCTTCCGAATAGACAGCGGCGATCTGCAGCTCGGCGCCGAGCGCCGGCCCGTGATGGGCCCACCACCGCCACTGCCATGCCCAGCACATGAAGAGCGGATCGGCGTCGGACCGCTTCAGCAGGTCATCCCAGAGGTCCTGGGCCGCGGCGAATTCATCCTCGCTCCACCGCCGTACGCGAAGCCCATGGCCCGCATTGCCCGCCCGCCGCTCCATCAGGCCGCCTGCCGCAATCCGGCGAAGCGGCCGAAGCGCCCGCGCGCGAGCTGGAAGGATTCCGGATCGAGCCAGCGGAGAAGCCCGACGTACGCGAATCCGCCTAGGAGAATGCCCGTGATGAGCACGATCAGTGACGTCGTGATCCGGGCCAGCCCATATTCTGCGAGGATCACCACCAAGACCATCAGTGCCGCGGCCAAGGCCGGCCCCCGGAGCACGTCCAGAACACTCCGGTAGGCGATACCCGCGGCGTCCAGGACATTGCGGAAGGCATAGCTATAGCAGAGGGGAAAGACGATCAGCCAGGCCAGCGCCGCGCCCTGAATACCTCCCCATCGGCAGCCGACCAGCATCGCGATCGTCATGCAGGGCGCGATGATCAGCTTGGTTCGCAGCAGCACGCCGGGCCGCCCTATCCCCGTCATGGCCGGGGTTTCGATGCTCCCGATCAATCGGATAGGCGCCACCGCCGCGAGCGCAATCAAGGGAAAGACGGCCCAGTGCCACTGCGCACCGAAGAGCACCGGCACCGCATAGGCGGCAACTGCTGCGAGCCCCCAGAACAGCGCAAACCCCACGATGGCATGAGTTCGGATGGTCTCGAGGAGCAACTGCGGCACGGCGCCCTCTTGGTGCTGCAGCTCGGCATAGGCCGGCAGGGAGATATCGTTGACCACCGTGGTAATTTTCTCGAGCGGCAGCTCTGCGACCTGCTGCGCTAGGTTGTAGTACCCCAGCGACGTGGTTCCGGCCCAGCGGCCGAGGAGAAACGTGTCGATCGAGGTATACCAGCGCCACAGCAGATTGTCCGCAAAGAGAACGCCGCCAAAGCCCAGATAGCCCAGCGCTGAGCCGACACGCAGCGTGGGCCACATGACGCCCCAGTTCGAAGCATTCATCAGCGTCACACGCACCAGCGCACCGACCAGCAGGCCCCACACCAGTGCCATCGCCCCCGCGCCCCGGGCAGCAAGAACGACGGTCGTCCCGGTGACACACATGGATTGGATCGCGGCGATACCGGCGAGCCTCGGGAACTCCATCCGCCGCGCCATGGCGGCCTGCGGAATCACGCCGAAGGACATCAGAAAGAATGCACCCGCAACGCCGATCAGCAGCGGTGACACCGCGGGATCCTTGACCCAATGGCTCACGATGCTCGACATCGCTACGGTCGCTGCCGCAAGAATCGCCCCAATTCCCGCGACCATGGAAAACACCGCGCGCTGCGTCTCTGGGGTCGGCGGGCGCTGCACGAGAGTCTCCAGCAGCGTGCCATCGAAGGTCATCGCCAGATAATTGAAGATGACCAGCGCGACCGCGTATTCACCCACCGCATGGCTGCCCAGCCGCCGCACCACATAGACGGTACCGATCCAAGAGAGAATCTGCGTCAACAGCCGAAGCGACGCATAGGACCTTAGGCCCGAAACGAGCTTGTCGTATACCCGCACCGCAAAAGACCCCGAAGAACGTCCCACCGGAGCGCATGCTAGCGCGCCCCGTCACACTCTGCGCGAAAACTGCTTTGCATTCCGGCAGTTCCGGCATAATTAGGCGGAGAAAGGGGGCGCCCTGTGGAACATTCAAATAGTCACCCACATTTCGATCCCGCTCACTTAAGGAGCCCGATCGAACCCGCACATAAGGGAAGGGCTCAACGACTAGTCGAAATTGCAGAACGAGTGGGCGCTGTACGTGCAGCTCGCCGCCTGCACGACCGACTCAATTCCACCATCACCATACTCGCTTACCACCGGGTCATTCCGACTGACGCGCTGGACAGCTATCCACTAGACCCGGAACTCATCAGCGCAACACCACAGCAGTTTGACTGGCAGATGCGCCATCTGCGCGAACACCGCAATCCGGTATCCTTGACCGATGTGATTGCGCATCTTGATAAGGGAACCCCGCTACCGCGGGCTGCCATCGCAGTCACCTTCGACGACGGCTTCTCCGACACCTACCGCTACGCGTTTCCAATCCTCAATCGCTACAAAATTCCGGCAACAATCTTTGTGTCAACCGGATATGTCGACTCCCAAACGCCGTTCTGGTTCGAAATCGCATCATACTTAATATATCGCGTTCGACCTCGCGCACTAAAAATTGACGACGGGCGCACTTTTCCAATTGGCGAATCCCTCGGAGAACGCACTGCAAGCTTGCGCCAGATACACGGAATCCTTAAAGATCTGCCAAATTGCGAGCGTGTCATACTAATAGATAAGTGGACACACGCATTTTCTGACCTTATTACTCATGACGCCATGCGTCACAGCTTGCCAATCTCTTGGCACCAAATTCATCACATGGCGTCAAACGGAATAGATTTCGGCTCCCACACTGTCACCCATCCGAACTTAACGCGCCTAACGGATCATGATTTAGGCCTCGAACTCTCTGAATCAAAGCGCCTGCTTGAAGCACAATTACAACGACCAATTGAAAGCGTTGCGTATCCGATCGGGACGCGTTCAGCGTTCGATCAACGCGTCACTACGGCGACTGAACGCAATGGCTTCAAATTGGGCGTAACTTATATTCCTGGCGCCAATCTTATTGATCGGTTAAACCGCTTTGAAATGCATCGTCACGGAATCGGCCGAAGCATGTCACCGCCGTATTTTCGCGCACTCATGAGCCTGCCATCATGGCTAAATTGACATTCAATACCACTACTGTCCCAACGTCGCACGGTGACAGCAACGTAAGACTTTGAGCATGACGGAACTTTTCGTCATAATATCTGGTGTCGATTTAAACGGCGAATGCGGCAAAGTGGCCCGGATTTCCCATCCGCGCCGAGGTCGCCTTGAACACCGGGAAGCTGGTCTTCGCGCAATTGACCGCGCATTCCGATGACAACATTTCGTCGGTGCGTGGCCCGTCACAAAGGGGACCACAAGGTCGAGAGCTTCACCTGCCTCGAGCAACTGCGCATCCATCTATCAGCGTACCCGCCTGCCCGCACGTGGCCACGGCGTAACCGTACGGGCAAATCACCTTGATCTTCGCACGTTACCGCGATATCGGAGTGTCCCTCTTTTGAGGGTTTATTTTCCCGGAAAGATGCCGAGTTGTGATGTCTATGCCCGAGAATTTGACGACTTGTAGAACAATAGAGGGATTCGAACGTAAACGTACCAGCGTCTACAGGCTGGCGGCGTAGTCTGGCGATCGGTATGAGGCTGGTGCATGAAGCACCAGAGAAGCGCGAACTCGGCGCGTAAACCGAGCACTCCAGGTCGGAAGATTTGTCGA
>JAPTUI010000500.1 GCA_028067895.1 Pseudomonadota bacterium
GCGCACGTGCAGATCCAGAGTCTCGGGCGACACGTACATGCCGGGCTGCTCGCTGCGGCGGAGCGGGGAGTCCCTGGGCAGCACCCGGTGATACATGAGCACGACCAGCGATCCGGGCTTGCGCCAGCGCCAAGTCGCGGGCGCCGCGCGCGCCACCGCATGCACGACAGCGCGCTTGGCCACTTTCTTCAGCCTCCTCACCAGGGCAGCGCTCCGCTGATCAAGGGGCCGAGCGTGTTGGCAATGCCCAGTGGCAGACGCTGCCATACGGCTGTCGCAAGCTGCATGGCCCGGCCTCGGTCCTCGCCGTGCGCGCCTGCCGGCGGATGCTCGGCCCCAGGCGTCCAGCGATACCAATAGAGCGCACGCGGCTCGGCGCCCCATTGCCGCTTGAATCGATAGGTGCCGCTGTCGACCGTCGAGCGGCCGAAGTCGAAAACCGTGCAGCCTCGGCCCACCGCCACGGTGAGCAGTTCCCAGTACAACTTCATGTTCATCCCGAGGGGCTTGGCCTTGGCGCGGCAGGACGCCCAGGGCACCTCGGCGGTCTGCCGCCAGAAACTCAGGAATGCCGCCGCGGCCGGCACACCCTGCCAGTCGATCACGACCAGCTGGCAGTGACCGGGAAAGCGCTCGAGAATGCTGCGAAAGAACCGCTTCGGATACACCGGGGTGCCGAGGTCGCGCATGTTTTCGGCGAAGACGCCATAGAAATCATCGAGGAGCTCGGCCGATCCGCACCGGCACCGCACCCCTTCACGCTCGGCCCGCTTCACCTGGGCACGCAGCTTCGTGCCGAGGCGCTTGGCCAGCGCCTCGAAGGTGGCGGGCAGCGCAAGCTGCAAGGTGATCTTGTCCGCGCGCCGGGGCCAGTCGACGATACGCGGCTCGAGGTCGCGAAACTCCAGATAACGGCACCCCAGCGCCTCCGCGGCCCCGACCGCCGCATGCATCAGCTGCGCCGCGACCTGCGGATCGGCGGCGAGCGGACCACCGTAGTTGCAGAACGCGAGCGAGGTGGCGAAATTCCCGAGCAAGCGGCTGCGCTGCTGGATTACCGGCAGAACGCCGAGGAGAGTCCCGGACGGATCGCGCGATTCCACGAACAGCGCGCGGTGTCCAAATACCTCCCGGGCGAGCTCGGACCAGCCACGCAAGTGATAAAGGCTGGCATCCGGGAAGGCGGTCACGAAGGCATCCCAGTCCTCACCGGGCACCTCGCGCACCGCGACGGTGCCGGATTCTCTGGGCATTCCCCTCATGGGCATCCCGGCTGCAGGGGGATATCGAGTCGGACCCTGGGCGCGCGCCAGTGTGAATTCCGCCGCCGTTCACGCCTCACGCCCATAGCTGATTTCCGCCGAAATAGAGATAGAACTCATCATTATCGATCATCTGCACCCGCAGTGTTTCGGCCGGGACCGCTTCCTTCGCCGAGGGTCTGAGGCCGATCGGCAGTTGCAAACGTTCGTGGAAGCCGCAGGTCCGCAGAATCTGTCCCCAGCGCGGATCGCTGGCCCAAGTCGCAAGCTCGGCCGTACCGCCGTGCCGCCGAGCTGTCTGGACCGCGGCATGCGCCAGGGCGCGCCAGTCTGCCGGATCCTCGGATCTCACCCAGCCGTCGATCAGGCGCGCCTGCCCGGGTGCGAAGCTCAGCATGAAGTATCCGCCGATCCGTCCACCGCGCTCCAGGGCGAAGAGCTCCACCGGAACGATGGGACAGGCGAGCGCGTGGCGCAGCAGCGCCGTGCTGCGCTGCACCGTCGCCAGGCCCGGCTGGGGGGCCGGCAGCACGGCACTGAGCTCGTCGAGTGCATCCGGCCCGATGCGCCGCACGGCCCACCCGCCGAGATCTATTTTCGGGGCGCTGAGGATCCACAGCAGACTGCGCGCCATCCGCGGGCCGAGCTTCCACGGCACCTGGGTCGGCCGGCGCGGGATGGCGAGCGGATTCAGCGTGCGGACATAGCCGCGCACGGTGCCGCAACACTGATAGCCGATACGGGGCATGATCTCTCGGGACTGGCGACTGCCACCGATGCCGAGCAGGAAATCAGTCATGCCGCCCATGTGCTTCATCAGCAGGACGCCGGCGCCGATCGCCTCGCGACGCGCCGCCCAGTCGATCATGTGGATGACCCGGGCCTGACGGGTCCCCCACCGCATCGTCCCCGGCACGACCGCGCCATGCGCGAGCAGGTCGCGCCCGTCGGTCAGCACGAACGAGCGTGACCCGGACCAGTCGGGATGCTCGCGCCAGTATTTCCAGTGAAGATGTTCGGGATGGACGTGCGGTTGCAGGCCCGCCTGCCGCATCAAGGCCACGATGGCCGGACCATCCTCGGGCGTTGACGGCCTCACCCGGCGGACGCCCGCGGCACCGGGCACGAACTCGACTTGCATGGATGGCACCGCATACCCCCGTTCGTCCCGGACGCCCGGACCGCTCACCGGTCGCTTGGCCCTGGCGGACGGCTATGGTACAAAATGCCGCCCGCAATCGTTGGATCATGTGGCGTCGGCCCAGCGTCTGTCGCCTGGAGGCGCTCGTCGAGATGTCCGACCCCACTGCCGCGCAAACTCGCGATCCATCTGCCCCACGCCTCGACCTGCACGCCCTCGGGCTGCAGCGCGCGGCGCTCGTGCTGGGGCTGTGGCTGGCCGTTTCCGTGGTGTATTGGCCGACCTCGCTGGCGCTGGCGCGCCTGTGGGTCAATACGGCCGAGGAAACCTATACCCACGGCTTCCTGATCCTGGCGATCAGCCTGTGGCTGGTCGTTCGATCCCGTCACAGGCTGGCTGCTGCACCGGCGCAGCCTGTGCTGGGCGCGCTCCTGCTGCTGCTCCTGCTCAGTGCCGTGTGGGTGTGGGCTTGGCGCGCATCGATCCAGGAGCTGCACATGATGATGCTGCCGGTGATCCTGTTCACGGTGATCGTTGCGGCACTGGGCTGGAGCGTGGCGCGCATCGTCGCCTTCCCCGTCGGCTATCTCTATTTCGCGCTGCCCTTCTGGAGCGGAGGGGTCTTCCTGCTGCAGGACTTGAGCGCCAAGATGGTCGGGGTACTGCTGTGGCTGACAGGCGTGCCGGGCTTCATGCAAGGCAATCTCATCCGCTTGCCGAGCGGCACCATCGAGATCGCCGGGGGCTGCAGCGGGATCCATTCCTTCATCGTGGGACTGGCACTGGCGACGCTCTACGGCGTGCTGTTCGAGTTGCCCTGGCGGCGCCTGCTCTGGGGGCTCGCGCTGATGGCGGGGATCACGCTGGTCGTCAACTGGATCCGTATCTTCATCGTGGCCGTCGCGGCCTATGAGACCGACATGCGCAGTTCCCTGGTGCGCAATCACTACTGGCTCGGCTGGTGGCTGTTTGCCGTCGGATTCGCGGGGTTTCTCTGGTGGATGGAACGTAAGGCGGTGGCGCGCGCACCCCTGGCGCGCCCGAATGAGGTCCCGGTTACGCCCGCTCATGCCGCCGCGGGTCCCGCAGCCGGCCCTGCCGCCGCGCGCTTGAGCCCGGCCCGGACGGTGGCCACTGTGGTGGCGCTGGCCCTGGCGCTGATCCTCCTCGTGGCCTTTGCCACCGGCCTGCGCACTTCAGTGGCGAGCAATCACTACTGGTTCGGCTGGACGCTGTGCGCCGCCGCGCTCGCAGGCTTCCTCTGGTGGATTGGCCGCCGCCGCACGGCGCCGCCGCGGCCCGCAGCACAACCCGCCGCGGCGAGCACCCGTGGCCGGATCGGGCCAGCGCAGGTCGTGGCCTCACTGGTGGCGCTCGCCATTCTGCCGGCCGCCGCCTACGGCCTGGATTGGGCGCATGCTCCGGAGAGCCCGTCGGTCGCGATCGACTGGCCGGCGGCGCCTCCCGGCTGGGAGGGTCCGATGCATGCCTACGCCACGGCGTGGCACCCGGTGTTCCGTGGCGCCGGCGGGAAATCGCTGCGGCAGTACACGAGCGTGCACGGCGCGATCGTTCAGGTTTTCGCCGTCGCTTACCGCGAGCAGACCCAACACGCCAAGCTGCTCGGCTATTGGAACCGGCTGCTCGGCACGGGGCACGCGCTGCGGCGTGGGCCGTTGCGGATCGTCGCCTCTCCG
>JAPTUI010000346.1:0-2090 GCA_028067895.1 Pseudomonadota bacterium
TCCTGTCTCACGATTCTGAAGCGACTGGGAACCCCGCGCCCGCGTCCACCCCCGCATGAAAATGCCGATCGGCCCCCGCGGCGAAAATGCCGCCCTGTGTCAGGGCGGTCGAGCCAGTGGATAGTGTAGACGGGGATTGAAAAGCCCCCGATTTTGAGGATAGGACGCGGAAACCTGTATCGATCCGCAGGCTCAAGAATAGGCGTCCAACCGTGTTTCACCGCTAGCATCCACGGCACAGACCCTCGAATAACTTTCCAGTCGACCGAGAACAGAACCTTAGCCGTGGGTGACGCCTTCCGGCCAGGAGCGGTCATTCGAAGCATAGGCTGATCGGCGCGATCCATCTTGTCTCGTCCTCTCGCCAAATGATCTTTCCGGTTTCCTCTGACTGAGCAAAGTCGATAGATGAGAGAACTCGCTGGACGAACCCCGATTTGGACTGCGTATAGGCCTCGCGATCATGGCGATGCCTTTCTGCCAACCGAAATTTTAACTGAGCGTACTCCTCTGCTAGTTTCGGGTCCGCTCGCAACGCATCCCTAAATTGGAGCCGAGCTTGCCAGAGTCTGCTGTGATAGGGAACCAAGTGGAGATGGTGCGTTCTATGTGCGTCTGAGGGTTTGCAGAACCAATGCATGACATCAGCCTTGTACGGCCAGTAGATGTAACCCGCTTGCGCTGCCGCAGATATTGCGGGGCGAGACGCGTCCAAACTCTCGACCGCGACCATGATGTCAATCACCGGTTTCGCGGCAAGACCGGGAACCGAAGTGCTTCCCACATGCTCGATCGGGCCAGCGATCCATTCGGCCAAGGCGCGGGCAAGAAGTTGCTTTTCGGATTCGAATTTGGCTGGCCACGACGGGTCGTACGGCGCTACGACGATCGGGGCTGAAGTTTCCTCCGAGTGTTGTTTTGACGGCAGGACCGGGATCCTTGAAATCTGGCGATCAATTATACCATTCGGGTCAGGCTCAGCACCGCATGACGCCAAGCCGCCACGCCATTCTTGCCAGCGCGAGGGCACAGCGGTGGTATCGCGCTGATCCACGACGTGACGCGAACGGCGGCTCCGGGTCGGTAACTGCCGGATCCCACAAACGCGGAATCGAGACCACAATGTTCCGATAGGGCCCGCGGCGGACAAGTGGCTACCCTCAGACAAGTCACCGCACTTTCCGACGGCTTTATAGCCGCAGCGTGGCGGGACGTTGGATACCCCGCGCTGAGGGCCGGCCACCGAGCATAGTGAGGCGGCTGTGCCCCCCGTGGATAACGACTTCCTGAGGCCCGGTGATGCGCCTGCAGCGTGACTGAGCGATATCGCACCGGCTGCACATGATCCGGGAGTGACGCATCAGGGCTGCTACTTGCCGGCGACCAGCTATGGGAATCGCCCGCAATCGCCTGAAAGAGCACCACCACCGCCCCACGCCCTGCGTA
Organism: Pseudomonadota bacterium; assembly: GCA_028067895.1. Taxonomy (GTDB): domain Bacteria; phylum Pseudomonadota; class Gammaproteobacteria; order Steroidobacterales; family Steroidobacteraceae; genus 13-2-20CM-66-19. The sequence continues at coordinate 1,447 of JAPTUI010000346.1, forward strand.
ATCCACACCTGGATACCGACCTCTTGCTGCGACCCGATACTCTTATGCCAAATCCGCCTCTCGCCCAAAATCATGCGGTTTAGCGTCCCCGCCAACAGAGTAGGAGCTGTATGACACGTGTGGTTGGTCCTAGAACCTTGCGATGCCGCGTCGGCGATCATCCGTGGCATCTCTGGGCCGTATTCACAGATCATCACCGCGCGGCGCGCCCCGACGACGTCCGCTCCGACGGGTTCACTGACGTCGGATGGTACTTCCGCACGAGACCACCCAAAGTGGGCTGGAGCAACGCGCCGGCGCCGCTCGTGGGCCGATACGTCAACCACGGCGCCTCGCCACGAGAGCACCCAATAGCCGGTTGGCACACCATCCCCGCGAACCATCAATCGAGACCACCGTCTGTCTTCCGATTCCGCGGCCCGCGCCGCCCGACTCCGGGTGCACCGGAGCCGGGCGATACGAACCATCAAAGCAGTCCGCGCTCAGCAAAGCTGAGGCACCCAGCGCCCGCCACAACAAGGTGGTCAAGCACCCGGATGTCGACGAGCTGCAGCGCGTCCTTCAGTCTCCGGGTGATCACCTCGTCCGCCGGACTCGGCTCCGCGACGCCGCTCGGATGATTGTGCACCAGGACGCACGCAGCG
>JAPTUI010000346.1:2100-4100 GCA_028067895.1 Pseudomonadota bacterium
TCCCGCGGATGGACGCCTGCGGCATCGATCGTGCCGCGGAAGAGCTCTTGGCATTCGATGACGCGATGCCGGGCGTCGAGGTAGATGACGCTGAAGACTTCGTGCGGCAGCTCGCCAAAGCGTAGGACCAGGTAATCTCGAGCTGCAGCCGGCGAAGCGAGAGACGCGCCGCGTCGCATTCTATTGGCGATGCAGGCGCGGGCAGCGTCGATGATTTCATCGGCCGTCGCTTGGCGCACGAGGCCGAGATGATGATCGTGAATGAGAAGCGAATTGCGCGTGCTCATGAGCGAGCTCCGTCGTGATCTCGGGCGGGATTGCCCGAGGACGAAGCGACACGCCGCAGCGCAGCTGTCAGGGCCGCCGGAGGTCTGCCGACGGCGCTCGCGAGTGCGGGCTCCTCTGCCTCCCGCGCGAGGCCTTGACAGCCAGACCGGCGTGATACACTGACACGACACAGGCAAGCCTGCCCTCTCCCATTCTGGACTCCGGGATCTCCTCCCCTGCTTCCGCGGGAGCCTGCGCGCAGCGCAACTCCTCAGGGCGTCCGCCAATACACCGATGCGACCGCATCTTCGCCGCCGGCCATGGAAAATTTTGTTTGGCAAAGCCTCGGGCACACCTCGCCGGCGGCATCCTTCAATCACGACATGCGACACCTTGGTGTCGGCACTGACTACAACGTCGACCCGCGGGGCCTATGCAGGCGCGGCGGTCCTTTTGATGCATCGACGCCGAGGCACATTGACATAGAAGCTGTGACTTCAATCAGAGTTCATCACGAATCCGATCGGCTGCTTTCGCTACCATTTTTCCTTCGCATTTTCGTAACCCGCGGTGGCCCCAACTTCACGACGAGCACATGGCGGTCGGCGACATTGCAGCCGACCACACCCGCGCGCGGCCGCCTCGCAGTAGCTCTAGAGATTGACCGAGCCGGCGGCGGCGGCGCGAATGTCCAGGGTGCTCACAGCGGGGCGTTCCAGAGCCCATAGAGTTGGCGGTCGGCGGCGTCGAGCTCGTCATAGACGGCATCGAGCGCGGCGAGACCGGTCTTGAGCACCACGGCCTCGGGGTAAGCGTCCATCCGGTCATCGGCCTCGAGGCTGCGCTGTGCGACCGTGATGAGCGCCTGGGCACGTCCGAGCCGCGCCATGATCGCGTGAACATCGGGGACCGCCGGCCTGCGCGGAGACCGCTGCCGCTCGCGCCGGCTAGAATGCGCGGCTCGTGAACCCATGACTGCGTACCTCTGATACGTGGTTGTGGCAGGCCCTCGGGGCGGGTACCAACCGCTCCGAGGGCCGCTTGCTAGACAAGCGAGTACACTACTCCCTTAATCAGGTAACGTCTAGCATTTGCTAGACATGTGGGAATACCGTGGTGCGATCCGCCAGCCGAAAATTGGGACTGGGTGTCTCCGTGGAGATGGCCGACCGGCTCAAAGAGCTCTCGGAGCAGACGGATATCCCCCAGGCGCGGCTGCTGCGCCAGGCCCTGGAGCTGCTCTTCGCGAAATACGCCGATGTGCTTCGGGAGCCGAAGCCCGCCAAGGGTCGGAAGTAGGCGAGCCCAGCCTTAGCTGACGGACGCGGCGTACGCAGATCGTATGTGCACTCAGAGCGCCCTGTCTCCAAGTCTATGGGTGGTGGAGAAGCTGAGATGGCAATGAAGAATGCGGGTCCGCAGACCCCGAACCCAGGTCGCGTGGCGATCGTCACCGGCGCAGGACGCGGCATCGGCCGTGCGATAACGCTAGGCCTGGCGCGAGCCGGGATCCGAATCGTGGCGACCTCGGCCCGCGAGCGCTCGGAGATCGACGCCGTGGCTGTCGAGGCCGGCACCGACCGGGTCATCCCCGTTCGCGCCGACGTCACCCGCGAGGCCGATGCACAACGCGTCGTGACTGCCGCGCTGGAACGGTTCGGCCAACTGGACATCTTGGTGAACAATGCCGGCCGGGGCATGAGGTACGTCAGCGAATCCTTCATGACCCAACC
>JAPTUI010000442.1 GCA_028067895.1 Pseudomonadota bacterium
GGTACTCCGGCGTGTGCGTTTGTCCCTTATTCAGTTCGATCGTGACCCTCTCGCAGGGCATGCCGAGTTCCTCCAACACGACATCCGTGATCATGGCGGTGCTCATCGGCGAATAGTAGAAGATGAGGCTCATGGTGTTCGTTCCTCCGGGTCGGACCGGCGCAAAGTGTAGAGCCCGTTCTCGGCCACCGTCCATACAGCGCCGCGACACTGAGAGTACTGGATGAAAGAAGTCGGAACCCGACCGGACGGGTTGCCCGAGAGAGAGCTCTGGCGCGAGATCCGTCGGAGTCTGGGCATGACGATTTACGCAGGGGCGGTCAATCGGCGCCACCCGCGGCTGCTCGTGTCGACACCGTCGGTTGTCACGGTGTCCCGAGCAATCGCCACTCGAGGCCGAAATATTCGGCGAGCAGCGTGCGGCCCTTCGGAGTCACGGTCAGGCCGCGATTGACCGAATTGCGCTTGAAACCGCGGGCCGTCTCCAGCCGTTCGCAAAGCGCCGCGCCGAGCCAGCCGGCGACATGAGGACGTCCCTCCGACCAGTCCAGGCAGGGCCGCACGAGGGCGCGGCGTATCGTACGTGGCGGCGATAGATCGAACCGAGCGAGCCATTCGTATCCGGTTGCACTGATCGCGAACCCGTCGGAGCCTGCGATGATGCGGCCTCTCAAGATTAGGGAATCGCAAATTGCCACGCCGAGCGCCCCGGCGATGTGATCGTAGCAGCGGCGCACCTGTTTGAGCGCCGGCTCGAGGTACGCCGTCTTTCGCCGCGCAAGATTGGCCGTGAATGAGAGAGTCTCGATCGCATGCGCGACATCGGCATCACGCAGGCAATAGTAACGGTGGCGTCCACGGGCGCTGACCGCGAGGAGTCCACCGTCGAGCAACAGCTTGAGATGGGCGCTCGCCGCCTGCGGGGAAGCGCCGGCTCGCGTCGCGAGCTCGCCGGCCGGGCGCTCGCTTCCATCCATCAACGCCGCCAGTATTGCCGCGCGCACCGGGTCGCCTACGAGCGCCCCCAGCCGCGCGATATTGGAGAGTCCGGTAGACATGTGCCCTCATGATAATGCTTACGCGCCCGCTGTCGTTACAGAACAGCCTGAAGCATGCGCCGCCGCTGCCCTGCCAGAATAGCGCCATGAACAGCCAGATCCCGGAGCGCTTCGTCGCTGCGTCGCCCGAAATCCTCTATTTCGGCACGCCTGTCGCCGTCATCAGCACACTCAACCCCGATGGAACGACCAATCTTGCCGCCCTGTCGAGCTTTTGGGCGCTCGGCGACCGTTTCATGCTCGGACTGACGACCTACGGCCAGACGGGACTCAATCTCGCGCGCACGGCGGAATGCGTGCTCAATCTGCCGTCGCCAGCCGAATGGGAGCATGTGGAGCGGCTCGGCCATACGACCGGGCGTTTTCCGCTCACCGACTATCATCGCACCGCGGGGATCGTGCATGCGAAAGACAAATTCGCCGCATCCGGTTTCTCGCCGCTTGATTCGCAGCTCGTGGCGCCCGTACGGGCAGCCGAATGCCCGGTGCAGATCGAGGCGCGCGTGGTTGCGCAGCACGCACCCATCGGAGAGAACGGATTTCTCTACTTCGAAGTGCAGCGCCTGCACGTTCATGCACATCGCTCCATACTGAATGACGCGTGCACCCGCATCGACATTGATGCCTGGTCGCCGCTCTTCTACGTCTTCCGTCACTATTTCGGCAAAGGCACGCGGCTCGGAAGGAGCTTTCGGGCGCGATATTGACTCGGCGACCGATTCAATCAATGCAGTTCCGTGGAACGTCAGTCCGTCCGGCAATCCTCCTTCCACCTCGATGCGCTCTCATCTGCGGTCGCGCTCAATGCCGACTTCGATCTGTCGGCAGCCGTCGCCGCCAGCGGGTTGCACCGAGCCTCCGCCAAGGCGCTGCACGGCGGCGGGACGACAGCCCTTGCGTAAGCGTCTCAGCATCTACTGGGTGGCGGCTTGACTGCCATCGACGCGGAAGGCGGGCGATTGCGCGGTGTCTTGACCACGGACGGGTGTTCACGCAGGGGAATGGCGCTGAGCCGAGCAGGAAACCGCGGAAACCCGTCTGGAGCTGAACGAAATAGTTGACGGCGTCCTCCCGACGCCGGATCGGGGTCGCTATCGCCTTCCGGCCTTCCCGGATCCCCCATGCCGTCATGTCGTTCTGTGCAAAGACGGGTATGCCGACGTGCTTATCTGACACACAAAACCATGTCTCAACCGGCACATTTCTATGGCTTATTGCTCTGTTGGAAGCTTATGGTCGGAATCCAAGGTCCGCCTAAACCTTTGAAGGCAAAGACGAACTGACCGCCCGCCTCCCCGGATACCCCGCCCTGCTACCCCTGCCCTTCGCGCCCCAGGCTGTTCAAGGCGGCGCCCGCCCGTGCGCGAACACGAGCGAGCGCCTACCACAACCAGCCTGACTAAGAGGCCGATCATGGGTACTTCAACTCGCCGTGCCAATTCTACTCGGGGAAATCGCTCCCGCGGAACCAAAGTGTCCTCTGCTGTTCGACGACGTCCCGCCGGACCAAGGACACCGGATCTTCACGACATCATGGCCCACCTCGCCGATGCCATTGCTTTCGTGCGCGTCAGTCAGCGATCGCTCCACTACCTGGAGATCGCCTTCGAAGAGGAGGCATTCCTGCAGAAAGGTCTCGCAGCTTTGGACGCCGTGTACACAGAGATCGATTTTGCATCCATCTCGCTCTACAAGCGGGGACGGAACTGAACGTCGTTGCATCACGTCGGACACGACGTCGATCCGCCCTCGGACAGCACCATGTCGTAACCGGCGCGCTATTTCAGCATTCCTGACAGCGTCAAAATCGAACGTGAGATGCGGAGGCAGTATGTTGTTTTTTTGCATGGCGTTTTGATTCACCTTCAATCACACTACCTGTTATTCGCGACCATCGTCCACAGGAACCCATGATCCGAACACATGGCGGCGAGGGAAATTCGTCGTTGGCGCCATCAGCCAACATTTACCAGTCGGCATCTCTGTGCGCGTCGTCATGAGGGCGTGCATCTGGTGCTGGAGAAGCAGGAAGCTGATCGTGATCTACGGGTACAATTTGCAATTATTCCGAAACTAGGATATTCTTCATGCGGTCAGGTATTGAGCTAGACGAGCGGCCGCTCCATTGGGTGGCATCGTCGAAGAAGGATCTGCTTGCTATGCCGGAGTCGGCAGTACGAGCCATCGGCACTGCCCTTGGAGTAGCCCAATATGGCGGCAAGCACCCCTCCGCCAAGCCGTGGAAGGGCCAGGGACCCGGTGTCTTCGAGGTGGTCGAGGATTTCGATGGCGATACCTTTCGCGCCATCTATACGGTGAGGTTCGCCAAAGCCGTCTACGTGCTGCACTGCTTTCAAAAGAAGTCCCCGACGGGTATCAAGACCGCAAAGTCCGATATACATCTGGTCTCACAGCGCCTGAAGGCTGCGCAGCGTGAATACGAGAGTCGATATGGCAAAACGAGCAACTAAGCACATCCCGATTGAAGCTAGCTCCGGCAACGTATTTGCGGACCTCGGACTCCCCGACGCGGAAGATCTCGATACGAAGGTGCGGCTCGCAGTGAAGATCAACCGAATGGTGGCCGCCCAGCGGCTCAATCAGGTCACCGCGGCTGCTCGTCTGAACGTCAGTCAGCCGAAAATATCGGCTCTCAAGAACTACCGCCTCGATGGCTTTTCGGTTGAGCGGCTGATGAGATTCATAGCGGCACTTGGAGAGGATGTGAAAATATCCTTCGGCCCACGAAAAACTGCAGGATCGCGCGGGAGACTTCTCGTTCAAAGGCCGTGACAAAACTGCGGAAAGATCAGCAGACAGGAAGATCGGTGTGAGAGCGCGCATGCGTGAGCAGGCAAGCCATATCCACGGAGGTCCCAATGTCTATGCAGACCTCGGTTATCGCGACCCCGACCGGATGCTCATCAAAGCACAACTCGTCAGCAGGTTCACTGAGCTTCTCGCTGAGAGAGGGATGACCGAGATCCAGGCAGCAACCTCGCTCGGCATCTCGCACGCGGCGCTATCAAAGC
>JAPTUI010000072.1 GCA_028067895.1 Pseudomonadota bacterium
CCCGGCCGACCGGTGTGGATCCACGCCGCCTCGGTCGGAGAGGTGCAGCTCGCCGCGACGCTGGTCCGGGCGCTACGCTCACGCGACCCCGAGCTACCCCTGCTGATCACGGCGTTCACGCCGACCGGCGCGGCGCGCGCCGCCGCCCTCGCTCCGCAAGTGACCGTGCGTGCCCTGCCTTACGACCTGCCTGGGTCGGTCGAACGGTTCCTGGCGCGCACCGAACCTCGCCTCGCGATCGTGCTGGAGACCGAGCTGTGGCCGACGCTGTTCGAGGGTTGCCGGCGCCGCGGCATCCCGCTGATCATCGCGAACGCGCGGCTCTCAGAACGGACGGCACACCGCTACCGTCGCTTCGGCGCACTGTTCGCACCCGCGCTGCGCTGCGCGGTGATCGCTGCCCGCAGCTCCGAGGACGCCGAGCGCTTCCGTTCGATCGGTGCGCAAGCCGCTCTGACGCATGTCACGGGCAACCTCAAGTTCGATTACACCCTGCCGCCGGACATCGATGTGCGCGCCCGGGAGCTGCGCGCCCGTTACGCCGACGGCCGGCCGCTGTGGGTCGCCGGCAGCACCCACGAGGGGGAGGACTCGGCGATGATCGCCGCGCACGCCCGCGTGCGTGCGCGCCTGCCCGAGGCGGTGCTGGTGCTGGCGCCCCGCCACCCGCAGCGCTTCGAGAGCGTTGCGGCGGCGCTGAGTGCGCAGGGTGCGCCCTACGTGCGTCATTCGCACTCGCCCGATCCGGCGGCCGCCGCGAAGGCCTCGGTGGTTCTGCTCGATACGCTCGGGGAACTGCTGGAGTTCTATGCGGCAGCGGACGCCGCCTTCGTCGGCGGCAGCCTCGTGCCGATCGGCGGACACAACCTGCTCGAGCCCGCCGCCCTGGGGCGGCCGGTGGCCACCGGTCCGTCCGACTTCAATGCCGCCGAAATTGCCCGGCTGCTGCTCGAGGGCGGCGCAGCACGGCGGGTGCACGACGCGCAGGATCTGGGGGAGTGCATGCTCGAGTGGCTGGGCGACCCGCGTGAACGGGCCCGCGTGGGTGGCCTCGGCCGGGCCGCGGTCGAGGCCAACCGCGGCGCGCTCGAACGGCTGCTCGGCCTGCTGGGCCCGCAGCTCCATCCACCCGCCGCCTGAGCCGCGGCGCGCGGCGGACTCAGCGGCGCAGCGTGTACTCGGCGCCGCAGTACGGGCACTTGGCCCAGCCGCTCGCCTCGATCGGCAGATACACCTTGGGGTGCGAGTTCCACAGCTGCATCTGCGGCATGGGGCAGGAGAGCGGCAGGTCGTCGACCCCTACCTCGTACTGGTGCTGGGCATTGGGCTGGATCAGGGGCTGCGCGGCTGCGGCCATGTCGATTCCTTGCAGGCAGAACTCGGTGGGCCCGGCATTATACCGGCCGCGAGCGGGTTCTCACCCTACCCTGTGGCCTCGGCGCCGAAGGTCTGCTCCCAGATCGCACTGACCGCGCCCCGCTCGGCCACGAAGGCCCCCTCGGGCGGCGCCACGGGACCCTCGAGCGTCAGGCGGTGCCGGTAGGCCCGGTACGCCCGATACGCCCCGGTCAGCACATCCACGGTCTGCTGCGGCACCAGGTTCGCCGAGGCCACCGACTCGAGCTGGCGGATGGTGTCGGCGAACTGGGCCACCGGCGGGTACTCCCGCGCCCACTTCAGCGCCCAGTACTGGGCGAGGAACTCGATGTCGGCGATGCCGCCGGCCTCATTCTTCAGATCGCTCGCCTCAGTCTCGCGCCGCGAGCGCTCGCGGCGCATCCGCTCGCGCATCGCGCGCACCTCCTCACGCAGCGTCTCGCGGCGCACGCTGAAGCGCAGCACCTCGAGGCGGATGCGCTCGAACTGCGCACACAGCTCACGTGAGCCGGCCACGGCGCGCGCGTGCAGCAGCGCCTGATGCTCCCACGTCCACGCCTCGTGCCGCTGATACTCGGCAAACGCGTCGATCTGGGTCACCAGCAGGCCGCCCTTGCCGCTCGGGCGCAGCCGCACGTCGACCTCGTAGAGCCGCCCGGCCGCCGAGTGCATGGTGAGCAGATGCACCACGCGCTGCACGAGGCGCGCGAAGAACACTTGATTGTCGATCGGCCGCTCGCCGCAGGTCTCCTGATGCTCCCCGCGCGAGTCGTGCACGAACACCAGGTCCAGATCCGAGCCGTAGCCGAGCTCCATGCCGCCGAGCTTGCCGTAGCCGATCGCACACACCCGCACCTCGCGACGCGATTCCGTGCAGCACGGCGTTCCGAACTGCGCGGTCATCTGGCGCCAGCCGAGCTCGAGGGCCCGATCGAGGATGAGCTCGGCGATCTCGGTCAGCCGGTCGCTGACGCGCATCACCGGCAGGCGCCCGGAAAGGTCCGCGACCGCCACCCGGAACACCGCCGCCCGCTTGAAGTGGCACAGTGCCTCGATCTGCCGTTCCGGATCGTCCGCGTCGACCCGCTCGAGCGCCGCGGCGAGTTCGCGCTCGAGTTCGGCGCGCTCGGGCAGCGCCTCGAAACTGCGCTCATCGATGAACTCATCGAGCAGCAGCGGGTGGGCGGCGATCTGCGCGGAGAGGAATTCCCCCTGTGCGCAGATGCGTACCAGCCGCATCCGCACCGCCGCGCTTTCGCGCAACAGCGCGAAATACGCCGAGCGCTTACCCATGGCCTCGAGGATCGCGAGGATGCGCTTCAGCACGATCCGCTGCGCCGGGCCGGCGCCGATCGCCGCGGCGATGTCGGTAAGCAGCGCCGGCAGCAGCACCTGCAGCCGGTGCCGGCCGGCCTCGTCGAGTTTGCGCACCAGCGTCGAGGCGCGCAGCGCGAGCAACTGCTCGGCCACTGCGCCCGCCGCGGCGAACCCGGCCTGCCCGAGCGACTCGATGAGCGCGGCGGTTTCCGCCGGGTCATCCCATGCCCGGCCCAGATCGATGCGCACGCCGGCACCCTCGCCCACGCCACCGCCGAGCACCAGGCGCTGAAAGTGACCCACGACGCACCGGCGGTGCGCCTCGAGCGCTGCGGACAGCGCCGGCCAGTCCGCCGCCCCGACGGCGAGCGCGCACCGCTCGCGGGCGAGCGCATCCTCGGGCAACAGGTGCGTCTGTTGGTCGGCGAGCATCTGCAGGGCATTCTCGGTGCGGCGCAGAAAGCGGTACGCGGCGGTCAGCTCCTCGACGGCGGCCGGCGCGAGAATGCGCGCCTCGCCGAGCCGCGCGAGCGCCTCGAGCAGCGAGGTCGTCTGCAGCCGCGGATCGCGCCCGCCGCGGATCAGCTGAAAGGTCTGCGCGATGAACTCGATCTCGCGGATACCGCCCGGGCCGAGTTTGACGTGTTCGGCCAGTTCCCGCCGCGCCACTTCGCGCTCGATCAGCCCCTTCATCTCGCGCAGGCTCTCGAACACGCCGTAGTCGAGGTAACGCCGGTAGACGAACGGGCGCAGCGCTGCGGCCTGGACTTCCGCGAAGCGTTCGGCACCGACGACCGGGCGGGCCTTCACGTACGCGTAACGCTCCCAGTCTCGCCCGTGCAGCGACAGGTAATCCTCAAGTGCCGCGAAGCTCGTCACCAGCGGCCCGCTGTCGCCAAAGGGCCGCAGTCGCAGATCCACCCGCAGCACGAACCCCTCGGGCGTCGGGGATTCCAGCAGCCGGATCATGCCCTGACCGAGACGGGTGAAGAATTCCTCGTTGCTGATCGGACGCTTCCCGTCGGTCTCGCCGTGCTCGGGAAACAGCAGCACCAGGTCGACGTCGGAGGAGAAGTTCAACTCGCGGCCACCGAGCTTGCCCATGGCCAGCACGAGGAGCGGCTGCACGACGCCGTCGGCACCGCGCGGCTCACCGAAGCGCTCGATGAGTTGGCGGCGCGCGTAGTGCACGGCCGAGCCGATCGCCGCATCGGCGAAATCCGACGACTCGCGCAAGGTTTCCTCGAGGTCCGCTTCGCCGGCGAGCGCACGCCAGGCGATACGGACCAGCTCACGGCGACGCCAGCGCCGCAGCGCCGCCAGCATCGCCGCTTCGCTCGGCTCGGGGGGCGGGGCGCGGCCGGCCGCCTCCTGCGGCGCGAGGGCGCGCTGCA
>JAPTUI010000420.1 GCA_028067895.1 Pseudomonadota bacterium
GGGTGCACCCCGTTCCCATCCATGCGAATGAGCCCGCCCATATAGCGGCGGTCTGGGTAAGCGATAGGCCGAGAAAGTTCGTGGACACCCCGAGGGCAATCGGGATGCCCCACCAGAAGATGATGCCGACCGGTCGACGCAACCAATCTTTGGATTGGGCGGATTGCGCCGGTGCACAGGCTGGATGCTCTGTCATCTACGATTACCTGCAACAGCCCGGGTGGGCTCCGGGTTCGGCGCGCGCCAACTGAACGGGCGGACACGGCGTCGAGCCGTAAGAACAAAAAACGCAGCAATCGCCGGGCTTTGGCCTCAACGTCGTGCCGCACCCGGTGCACTCGAAGAAGTAGATGCAGGCGTCCACCGGCATTGTCTCCGCGTGCCGATGGCCGCAGGATGGGCAGACAAGCTCGCAACTGAGCAGCGGGGCGGTCGCGGGCTCCACCGCCGTGCCTCCGGCAGCACCGAGGGCCTTCGGTTCGTCGTCCATGGCTGGTATCGTACGGCCGTACCCAAGTACGGAGTCAAGAGTATGGGACGCGATCGGCTGAATCCGACCATTGGCGGCGTTGCGCGGACCGCCGGAGTCAACGTAGAGACCATCCGTTTCTACCAGCGCAAGGGCCTATTGCCGTCTCCGGACCGATCCGCCAGCGGCATCCATCGATACGGGCAGTCCGAGATCGAGCGATTGCGGTTCATCAAATCCGCACAGCAACTGGGATTCTCGCTGGAGGAAATCTCGGAGCTTCTGCGGCTCGATGACGGGACGCATTGCGCAGAGGCCCGTCAGCTTGCCGAGCGAAAGCTCGCCGATGTACGGCACAAGCTGACTCATCTCGGACGCCTGGAAGCTGCGCTATCGGAGTTGGTTCAAGCCTGCCGAAACCGCAAGCGCAATGTCTCCTGCCCCCTCATCGCCTCGCTTCATGAACCAGAACGACCGCCGCCCTGATCACGAGCATGAACTACGCGGTAGCTGACGTCCGCTTTGAGGCGGTTATTCGCGACCCGTCGCTCCTCACGTGGCCGATCCTCGCCCCCCAATTGCCGGTCAGCAGCCAGGAGTTGATGTCGACGCGGAGACACCGATTGCCAATCAAGCGGCGGCGCTGTGCTCAAAGTCGATGTGTCCGTTCGTGTACGGCGCACGACGCCAACCTCGCGGCGAGCGCTGGGGTTCACGGCATCACCGTCGCCACGCGCAACGGACTTCAAGCTCACCGCCCCGATCAGGTTCCTGTAGGAGTACGAAATGTCGAGGCCGACTTCCGGTCCGGGAAACCCGCCGTGATCGTTGACTGCCTCAGCCTTTTCTAGTTCTCACTTTCGTCCAGAAGCGCATCAAGGTGGTCGCGAGCCGGGTTCATGTTCGATCCCTGAATGGCCTCGACGATTTCCGCTGGAACGTCTTTGATCCGGTGCACCCGGCGCTCGAACGCCCGAAACCGCTGCAGTCCCTCGTACTCGCGCGGAAACGAAACACCCGCTCACCTGACCGTGGCTGGTGAGCGCGCCAGGCTCGCGCTGGGGCCCTTCCTTGTACCGGCCAAAGGCCCCTATTTCTCGAGCAAGTACGCGCGGTAATCAGTGCGCTCGAATCGGAGCCGTTACCTAGACATTAAAATCCTCTTCTGGGGATTAAGATCCTTACCTCCGAGGTGAGCGCCCGGGGGAGGGAAAGTTCTCTACGCGCGCGGCCTCCCCGGAATCTGCAACGTGTGTACAAGAAGCGAATAATTTGCACCGCTGCTCCCGGGGGTGATAGCCAGCGGTGGGCTTTCCGCCCGGCGTCCGCCTCCCGTGCTCCCGGTTGGTGCGCCAGGAACTTCTGACACGCGTCAGGCACTGCGGACTGATCGGGGCGACTCGGTAGCGCGATGGAGAATTCATTCTCGTTTGAATGCAACAGTTCGGAAGGAATCGACGTCATGAAAGTCGTGAATTTGTCGATCCTGATCACTCTGTCGGTGCTGTTTGGGGCATGCGCAAATACCGAGACGCTAACTGCCGAAGCAGCGCATTTTGGCGTCCCGCGCAGCTTGTTACTCAGCGCTGAGAGCGCCGGATACTCCCCAAGACTCCGTCACGGCAAGACTGAGTTCTCCATCCGTCAGTCGCATCTCCCGTACATTCCGCAGCAGCAGTGCTTCGACACCAGCGCCATGCAGGGCTGGCTGCAGCAGCAGGCGAGGTCGCCGCCGCCGAGCACCATGGGGTATACACGTTCGCCCGATTGCCCCATGTTCGGGTTCGGGCGCAAGCGGCAGTATGCCCAGCGTGCCTCACTAGTCGGTCATCTGGCGGATCCACAGTGAAACTTTGCGGCCCCTCCTCCGCCGGTGCTCCCGCCGTGGGCGATGCGGCATGGGAGAAGGCGGGTGGTGCACCGCATCGACGCATGCGGACGATCACAGTCCCTCACCCCGCCCGGCAGCTCACATGTCGGCCACTTCGCGAAATCGTGGAAGTCTACCGACCAGGACGACTCACCCGGCGGACCCAGTGAGTGATTCTGTCCCGACCATGGAGGATACGCAGCCGGCAGCGGCCGGGGGATTGTACCGCTCGAGTTACCTGCAGTCGATGGAGTATTTCCGACCGAGGGCGCGTCGAAACAGGGTCTCGGGCCGAACATAGGCAAGGACGCGACGGTGGAAATGGAGTGAGCGGCTTCACGCCTGCATTACTTCACTTAACTACCACACTCCGAGCAACTCGATCGTTCTCTTCAGGTAGCATGCTGGAAGGTGAAGGCTCTGCTTCGCAAAGCGACAATATTTCTTGATGAGGACGGCGCTTCCGCCGGCAGCGGGCCGTGGGCGAAAACTAAGCAACGACCTTGAAATGACCACCTGCCCGGGATGGGGATAATTCGCGAGCAATTCTTGCGCTGAGGAAACGACTTTAACTTCAGCCCACAGCTTCTGTGCGAACATCTTAACGTCTCGACGTCTGAATCGAAGTCGTGACCCGCGAGTCAGAGCCGCGACCTGAGCATCCGACGCATTCACCGTCCGCGGATCTTCAGCCAATTGTCACTCAAGGCGAAAGTGGGTTGTTTGCAGAGGACTCTGGACGGTACCTACTGCCACCACAACAGGAGCATAGATGAGTGGTGTGATCCCGCGGCATCCCCCCATCCGTGCACAGGGCAGCAGGGGCGCCCGATTCGCGCACAAGCGCTGATGCACCGCCCCATGGCATTGCAAGTAATTCATACCGGTGCTCTACTGCCGGTCGGTCGGATCTGCCGGAGGACTGGCGATGAGCAGGCTGACGCTCCGGAGTGGCTTGGTAGTCGTAACGGTGTTGCTCCTTGCTGGAGCTTGCGGCTGGAAGCGAGCAGCAAATGCAGCGGTGTCCGGCGGAACCGCTGGCATTTATTCCGGATCGGTCACCTACTACCGGTTTCCGGGACCTGTCGTCTCCCCGCCCAGGCGGCTGCTCGGCGCCATAAGGAAAGACGGAGTCGGTTATTTTATCTGGGTTTACCCGACAACTGGCGATGTTCAGGTGTTTCGCAGACTCGCCGGTTACGGGACAATCACGAGCTTCGAGTACGAAGTACCGCCCGAAGGGCATATGGCAGCGCGCGGTGCGCAGAAATGGGAGATCAGGATCGAGCCTGGCATCTCGAGCGGACAGCCACACCGGTTGCTCGGAAAATTCAACCGCGTGGACGGCTACGCCGCACTGGAGCTTCGGGAATTGCCGCCTACGAGGCGGTATACATCGCTCGCAAGCCGCAGCGGCCTCTACAGAGGCGTCGACTCGAGCCGCCGCGGCAGAGCCTCCATCACCCTGCATTCCGATGGCAATCTGAGCGGAACCAACGCTGCCGGGTGCCGCATAGCAGGACACCTGACCCGGGCGGGAGGCACGGATCTGTTCGATGTCCACATGACGCTCGCCGGTGCACCGGCCTGCCGCAGGCGGATAACGGGCGTGGCCTTTTTCGGCACCCGCGCGAGGTCCGGTGGATTCTCTGCGGCGGGCCCGTATCTGTACCTGATCGGGGCGAGCGGGGACTTCGGTCATGGTGTCGCGATGGTGCTCATGCGCTGGAGTAAATGAAGATATCCG
>JAPTUI010000405.1 GCA_028067895.1 Pseudomonadota bacterium
GAGCGTTGCGCGGCTGCGGGTGAGTGTCCTCATCGGATCTTCTTCGCCGGGCGGCGGTGCCGCGGTGACTCGGCGCGTGCGCATCGCTCGAGTCTATTCCAGAGGTACCGGACGCACCACGGGGGGCGCGAGCGAAGTGCGGGGATGCGCGGGGCCTAGTTGGCATTTCCGAGCGGCTTCGTCTATGTTCGCCGCTCAGGGTCCGCCGGATCTGGCGGAGCTCATGGCAACCGTGGGACAAGAGCGTGCCGGGCATGCGGGGGGCGTCGATGGGCAGAGCCATTTCAATGAACATCCGGGGGATTTTGCTGGCCGCGGCGCTCGGGGCGGCCGCGGTGGCGTCTGCCGCTCCCGCCCGACGCGCGCCGACCGTCACTGCGACGGGTATCCGCCTCAATGCTCCGTGGAAGGTCAAGCTCTACGCGCTCGCCCACAGCCGCTTCCGGCACCCGGCGTGGGGCTGGCAGCACTCGGAGCGCGACTACCGCCTGGCGTTGCGAATTGCTCGGGACGATCACCTGCACGTGGATAAAGATGCGCTGTTCGCCGCAGCGTTTCTGCATGACATGGCGGCCTTCCAGCCATGCGCCGACCGCAAGATGGAGCACGGCGCGTGCGCCGCGCTGCAAAGTCCGGCGATCCTGAAACGGATCGGCTTCCCCATGCGCAAGATCGCGATCGTGCAGCAGGCTGAGCGCGGGCACATGTACTACAGCACTCCGGGCCGCGATCCGACCGCCATCGTGTTGCACGATGCGGACTCGCTCGATTTTCTCGGCGACATCGGCGCGGCGCGCATGATCGCGCTCACCGGGGCGAAGGCTCCGAGTTTCGCCCCGGCGGTCAAGACGCTGCGCAAGTTCCTCACGGTCATCCCGCCGCGGCTGATCACCCCGAGTGCGCGCCGGATCGGCCGTCGCCGCGTCGCCCAGCTAAAAGCCTTCCTCGCGGCATTGCAGCGCCAGACGTATGACGGTCGTGCCATGTGAGGCGATGCGCTCGCACTCCGCGGTTCCTGGTCAGGTGAGTCGAGCGCTTGCCGAGCTCGTGGCCGCCCTCGGCGCGCCGCTCGCCTGCCTCGATCTGGAAACCACCGGCGCTCATCCCGGTTACGACCGGATTACCGAAGTCGGGGTGGTGCGGATCGATGCCGACGGTGCGCTCGAGGAGTGGTCCTCACTCATCGATCCGCAACGCTGGATCCCGCCGCAGATCACGGCGCTCACGGGCATCGACGCGGGGATGCTCGAGGGCGCGCCCACGTTCCGCGAAGCGCACGAAGCGCTGTTCGCGCGGCTTGAGGGACACATCGTCGTCGCCCACAA
Source organism: Pseudomonadota bacterium (assembly GCA_028067895.1). GTDB lineage: Bacteria > Pseudomonadota > Gammaproteobacteria > Steroidobacterales > Steroidobacteraceae > 13-2-20CM-66-19. Next base: position 1,326 of record JAPTUI010000405.1, read on the forward strand.
CGCGCGATTCGATATGGGCTTTTTGCGCGAGGCCTTCCGGCGCGAGGACTTGAGTTTTCAGCCCGCGGTGTTGTGCAGCGTGAAGCTCTCCCGAGCCCTGTTCAAGGGCGCCCGGGGTCACGGGCTCGATGCGCTCATGGCGCGTCTGGGGCTCACCTGTGCGGCCCGGCACCGAGCGCTGGGCGATGCACGCGTGGTGGCGCAATTCCTCGAACAGATGGCCGCGACGCGGCTCGAGGCGCTGCTGGCGGCCTGCCGCGCGCAGGCCCAGATCCCGAGTCTGCCGGCACACCTGGCCCCCGAGGCCGTCGAGGCGCTCCCTGACGGTCCCGGGGTCTACCTGATCTACGGTGAGCACGATCTGCTCTTGTACGTCGGCAAGAGCGTGCACGTGCGCCGTCGTGTTCTTGAACATTTCCGCAACGATCATCGCGCCGCGCGCGAGATGCGCCTGGCGCAGCAGACCCGGCGGATCGAGTGCATCGAGACCGCCGGGGAACTCGCGGCGCTGCTGCTCGAGTCCCGTCTGATCAAGGAGCGCCGGCCGGTGATGAACCGCAGGCTGCGCCGAACGCAGGACTTGTGCACGCTGGCATGGACGTTCGGTACCGGGCGGCCACCCGAGGTGGTCTGCGGTGGCGCCGTGGTGCCGGGGGAGAGTTACGGCGCATTCCGCACGGCGCGAGATGCGCGCCAGACGCTGCAGCGTGTGGCCGCCGAGCGGGGACTGTGCGACATCCGGCTCGGTCTGCAGAGCGGATCGGGACCGTGTTTCGGGCATCAGATCAAGCGCTGCCGCGGCGCATGCGTCGGGGTGGAAAGTCCCGCACAGCACGATCTGCGCCTCGCCGAGGCGTTGCGGGCGATCCGCATCGCGCGCTGGCCGTACGCCGGTCCCATCGGACTGAGAGAGGGCGGGGACGAGCAGAGCGTCCAACACATCATCGATCAGTGGATCTACCTCGGCGCGGCACGCGATCTGCGGGACGTCGATGAGCTGCTGCGGCAGACCCGTCCGGCATTCGATCTGGATACCTATCGGATCCTCCTGCGGTTCATGAGCGACCCTCAGCATGCACGCGCCGTGCGCCCGCTCGTGCGGCCTGCCGTGTCATCCTGATCGGCGCCGGGCGGACGATGTGCGGTCGGGGCTTGGTGGGCGCGGCGGACTCGGGCATGCTGCGGCCGCGGCGTGAAGCTGCTGAAGGCCCATCCCGTGGAGTGCTGCGTGTCCTGCGGCCAATTGCTCTGGACTCACACCCTGACGTCCGCTGAGGCGTGGCGCGCCGCGCTGCGCGCGAATGCCTCGCGTACCGTTCCTGGAGTGCACGCGTGAGGCGCGTGTGGTTCGGTACGCCGACATTGCTCGCCGAATGCGCTGCGGTCCTCTACATCGGAGTGATCGCCGTGGTGGCTCGGCTGAGCGGACACGCCTATGTGCTCTTCCCGGAACTGGCCGCGCTGGGCCATGACGTGCTGAAGCGTCCCGCGGGCGCGTGGGCGAGGGCGCCGGTGATGCTCGTGATCACACCGCTGCTGACCGCGGTGATCGGCACCCTGCTGGCGCGGCACCTGCCGTACGGGTTACTCGCCGTGCTGCTCGATGTGGGCTTCGCCGTGCTCGCGATCGCGCTGCTGAAATCGCCGATTGCTCCGGCCATTTCCGCCGGGCTGTTGCCGCTGGTTCTCGGCGTGCGCAGCTGGTGGTATCCGCCGTCACTGCTCATCGGCACGGGGCTGCTGGCGGGGATCGCGGCGCTGCGCACTCGGTTCGCGTCTGCGCCGGCAGCGCAGCGGACCGGCGAGGATCGGGTGGACGACGAGGTGGAATCCGCGCCCGGCCAGCTCGCCTGGTTGCCGCTCCTCGTGCTGTTCCTCGTGGCCGCAGTGTTGCTCAGTCAGTTCACCGGATGGCGCCTGGTGCTGTTCCCGCCGCTCGTGGTCATCGGCTTTGAGGCCTTCGCGCACGCCGAGGTGTGCCCCTGGGCGAAGCGCCCCCTGGCGCTGGTGCTCGCCTGTGGCCTCACGGCGGCGGCGGGTCTCGCCTCGGTTGCACTGCTCGGTGTCGGGCCGCTCGGTGCCATGTGCAGTCTGCTCGCCGGGGTGATCGTCCTGCGGGTGTTGGATCTGCACGTGCCGCCGGCGCTCGCCGTGGGCCTGCTGCCGTTCGTGATGCCCCATCCGAGTGCGCGCTACGTCGCTGCCGTGCTGCTCGGCACGGGCCTGCAGACCGGTATGTTCCTGCTCTGGCGTCGCTTCGCGCCGCGCGCGCTCGCGCGCGCTCGCTGATCAGCGGCCCGCGCTGAGCTTGTCCTCGGTGCGGGTGTCGAAGTCCCGCGCATCGTGACGCTCGTGCAGCTGACTGGAGGGCTCCCCGCTGGTGCGATTGACCATCCGTCCCCGGCGCACCGCCGGCCGCTCATACAGCTCTTGCGCCCAGCGCTGCAGTTTCGGGTACTCGTGCACGCTGAGGAACTCCGCGGCACCGTACAGCCAGCCGAGCACGAGGCCACCGTACCAGGGGAAGATCGCCATGTCGGCAATGGGGTACTCGGGCCCGGCGATGTAGCGGCTTTCGGTGAGGCGGCGCTCGAGCACATCCAGCTGGCGCTTGGTCTCCATGGCGAACCGGTCGATGGCGTACTCGATCTTCGTCGGCGCATAGGCGTAGAAATGCCCGAATCCGCCCCCCAGGTAGGGTGCGCTGCCGACCTGCCAGAAGAGCCACGAGAGGCACTCGGCGCGTGCCGCCGTCGCG
>JAPTUI010000531.1 GCA_028067895.1 Pseudomonadota bacterium
TGCAGCTCGGCCGCCGGCGCGCCTCGCTCGGCGGCGCGGCGGATCCACTTCATCCCGCGTGCGGTGTCGGCCGGGACGTTCCAACCCAGCAGGTACATCAGGCCGATCCGGTCCTGAGCAACGGCGAGGTTGTTGCGGGCCGCACGTCGAATCAACCGAATGCCCGCAGCAATGTTCGCGCTCGCTGGACGCTCATTGAGCAAGCGCAGTCCGTGTCGGTATTGCACCAGCGGTGACGGATTCTGACGGAGGGACGCACACCCGCCGAGCATGAGGTTTGCGCACAGTGTCATTCCAACAGTCCATCGAACGACTCGCATGCCGCCCCCCCAAAAAAGGTGACTCTGAACGACGCTATTCTTACGCGCAAACTCCGCTCTCAAGCACAACGCAAACCCGCCATCATGCGTTCATGGTATCCCTCGGCGTCTTTTGAAACAAGCGCGATGAGCGTTCCATCGCTGCGTGCGTGCGCGATCTCACTGACCGGTGTGCGCAGCCACCACTGCAATAGCGAGCAGGATCACGGCGATGATCAGCACGATCAGCAGATGCCGGGCATGCAGTTTCATCGGGCACCTCGTGGCGACATCAGCCCCCGGCATGCAACGCTCATAGGAGGATCTGTCCGAGCGGCCGTCGCAGCGACGGCAAACCGGCCGCGCCGTAGCCGAAGCGAATGAGCACGTCCGGCAGGCGGGAATGACTGCCGAGCTCGGTGGCGAGTTCCAGTCGTGTCGCGCGGATTTCGATAGGCTCATTGATCACCGCCGCACGCAGATTCAAAGCCGTGGCGTGCAGCAGCAGTCGGTCACATGCACGACCGACCTGGACCCAGTGTCGCGGCTCGCGGCCGGCCCCGATCAGCACTGCGAAGCCTCCGGATGCGCGAGCGCGCTCGGCTGCGCGTGCACCGCTCGAGGGGCCACTGAGCAGCCAGTCCTCCCACGACGCCCCCAGCCACCGTGCAGCCGCGTGCGCGCCACGGCAGCGCGTGAACAGGCCATCGCGCCGCTGCAACACCTCGTGTTCCGTGAAGCGCGTCCATGACTTCAGTTCCGCCCGGAGAGCCGGATCAGCGCTACGGATCCGATGCGCGGCCTCAAGCAGTCCGGACAGCCGCTCGATGCGCGGCCGATCGGTCACCAGCACAATGTCGACGCCGAGGTCCGTGCCGCACTGCTGCAGCGGCACGAGTTCCGCGATGCGTTGTGCCGTTTGGGAATCGCATGGAACAGCGCCGAGGGTTCGATGCGCGGCGCCGCACCCAGATCAATCCTCAGCCCGCCGCGTCCGGCGGGATGAAAGGCGGCCTCTCCGCGCAGACCCAACGCTCGTGCCGCGATGCCTGCGTTCTCCGCTGCGCAGCCCAGCCCGATGAACAGACTTTCGTCATCGACATCCGCGCAGGGCACCCGCCGCGTAAAATCCGGATGGATGAAGAGCTCGCCGTCGAGCACGTGCATCATCCACGGTTGCGCATTGCGGTGACTCGGAGCCAAGGTCGCATAGCGCATCACTTCGTGGTGCAGCATGGTGACTGTTTCCGGCAGCGTTTCGATGGGACGCCAGAGGTCCCGCGCTGCTGCCTCATAGGCTGAGATGCGCCGCCTGCCGGTGAAAGCAGTGGTCGCACCGCGGACCGCAGGCGCCGCAGCAGACGGCGCACTCGAGGCAAAACCTGCGTCGACGTTCATTCGCGAGTGCTCCGCATGTGAACACCTCCCGCCTTTGTCCCGGTCTGCGCTCGGCGGCGCGCTCGGTGCCGCCCGATTTCCGCAGTGCATCTCTCGAGCGCCCCCAACAGTGACGGAATTGAACCTCCGGGTCCGGTTCCTGTGCGGCGCTGAGAAGTGCATGTGCTGCACACACTTCCCGGTGCGCGCCGCTTCGCCTGTTGGGACGGATCCGATCATCTGCAATGCCGGTGCGAGCGGACATCGTGGATTTCCGCAGGCGTTGCTCTGACGCCACGCTCAGGTTGACTTCATTCGCAGCCCGTCGGAATGGCTCGTCACGGTGCGCCCTCGATCCTGCGCGCCTAGCGGATCCGTAAGCTCAACGGTTGTGCCGAATGGGTTTCGCGCGTTCATTGCAGGTGCTGGCGCAGCCGCTCGATGTCGATGAGCGTCACGTCATCCCCGCTCAGACCCGCTTCACTCAAGCTGCGCAACGTCCGCGAGACGGTTTCGGGGGGCACGGCAAGGCGGGCGGCGATGAGGATTTTGCGCGGCGGGAGTATCACCGCCACGGGGCTGAGCGCACCGGGAACGATCAGACCGAGCAAGTAATGCACCACGCAGTAGGTGCTGTTCTTCAGCACCAGGGCTTCGATCTCATCCCAGTGCGCGTGAATCCTGTGAGTCATCTGCGCCATCACCGCGCGGTAGGTTGCGAACCACTCCTGCAGGATGCCGAGGAAGGTCTCACGGTCGAAGGCGAGCAGCTCGAGCGCCGCGCCCGATCGGGTGACTCGCGGTCCCCTGCCCTTGCGCGTTGTCCCGCGGACGGCACAGCGCGCAAGGGCGCGAGGATCCGCACCGCTACGGATGGCGCCGCTGGGCCTGCCATGCCCTAATGGATCGCCGGTGCGTCACCGAGGAGCATGCGCAAGATGCCTGCCACGGACCTTCAGGGGGCGCGTCAACGCGACCGTCCACGTCGACACAAGATTCTGATCGTGGGCGGCGGAGCGGGCGGGCTTGAGCTCGCCACGCGGCTCGGCGACCGGCTGGGCAGGCCGCGTCGGGCACGCGTCGAATTAATCGACTGCAACTGCTCCCACCTGTGGAAGCCGCTGCTGCACGAAGTGGCCGCCGGCAGCATGGATCTCAGTGTCCACGAGCTCAGCTACCTCGCCCAATCGCACTGGCATCACTTGCGATTCCGGCTGGGCGAGATGATCGGTCTCGACCGAGCGCGCCGGGAAGTGCGCATCGGGCCGGTGCTCGATGAGACCGGGGTCCAGATCACCGCCGAGCGCCTCTACACCTATGACACCCTGGTGATCGCCATCGGCAGCCTCACCAACGATTTCGGGACGCCGGGCGTGAAGGAGTATGCCATTGCGCTCGAGACGCCGGCAGCCGCAGCGCGCTTCCACCGCCGGCTGGTCAACTCGATGATCCGCGCGCACGCACAGCGCGAGCCGCTGCGCCCCGAGCAGCTTCAGGTGGCGATCATCGGGGCGGGCGCCACGGGCGTGGAGCTCGCCGCAGAGCTGCACAATACGACCCGCGATCTGATCTCGTACGGACTCGACCGCATCGATCCCGATGCGGACATCCGCATCAATCTGATCGAGGCCACCGAGCGCATTCTGCCGGCCCTGCCCGAACGTCTCTCGAGCGCCGCGGCACAACTGCTCGGATCACTCGGCGTGCTGATTCGCACCGAGGCGCGGGTCGCGCAAGTCCTGCCGAATGGCGTGCGGCTCGGCTCCGGTGCGATCATCCCGGCCGAACTCGTCGTCTGGGCCGCCGGTGTCAAAGCCCCGGAGGTCCTGCGCGACCTGGACGGGCTCGAGACCAACCGTTTGAACCAGTTCCTGGTGCGCCCCACCCTGCAATGCACCCGCGACGAAAATGTCTTTGCGATCGGTGACTGTGCGGCCTGTCCGTGGCTCGGCCGCGAGGGGATGGTGCCGCCGCGGGCGCAGGCGGCGCACCAGCAGGCGACTCACATGGTGCACCAGATCGAGCGGCGCCTCGCGGGCAAACCGCTGCGCGACTATCGTTACCGGGACTTCGGTTCGCTGGTGTCACTTGGGCGTTACAGCACCGTCGGCAGTCTCATGGGCGCACTCGTCGGCGGGAACCTGATGCTCGAGGGCTACTTCGCGCGCCTGATGTACACATGGCTGCGCAAGCTGCACGAACTCGCCCTGCACGGCCCGGCGAAATTGACCCTCGATACGATCGCGCGGCTCATCACGCGCCGCACCGAGCCGCACGTCAAGCTGCACTGAGGCGCACACAGATCTCGATGGGGACGGCGCCCCGCAGCGTCGCCAGGATGACGCAATAGCGCTCCGCAGTGCCCACCAGTCGCTCGTACACGCTGAGATCCGCACTGCC
>JAPTUI010000291.1 GCA_028067895.1 Pseudomonadota bacterium
TCCGACGCCCAGATCAGGCGAGGACCATCGGAGGTTGCCAGCTCCCCCTCATCATTCTGAGCAGGATCACCGGGGACGACGCGGCACGCCGCGATCGCCGGTTGCACGTCCCCTCGAAAGACCGCAGGGTCGAGCTCACTGGCGAGAGCGAGCACGATCCGCGGTTGGGACGAGCATATCTCAAACAGTGACCGGGTCAGCGCCGCAGCGCAACGCCTTCGCAAATCCGATGCGCGCCAGAGCGCGCTCTCTGGTCGTGCGATGGATGCGTGGCAGAACTCGACGGGCTCGCCAACTGAATTGATAACAAGTAGGCAACCTCGCAGATAGGTCTCGGCGTCCATCATCCGAAGGTAAGCGGCCATGCCGGCCTCATGGATCGCGAAGGATCGAAAGGGTACGGTCAATCCTCCGGCGCGGCCGTCTTGCCGTCCTCCTCACCCTCGGCCGGTGACTCTAGAAGCTCATCTTCCGTATATTCCGTCACAATCCGGTCGACGACGAGCTCGGTGTGATAAGCAGGGTCCAGCCGTTGGAGATCCCATGCCGTGATCCACCCGCGGATGTACTCGCGCATTTGCCAGCCCGCGCGATGCGTCAGCTCCGCGTTCGCGGCAGGAAATGAACCGTAGGCCGTCGCGTAGATATCGCTGAGATTCGCCAACGTCCGACCAAGGCGAGCCTCATCAGGCTCAGGCAGCCGGTGAAGGTGCGTCTCGATCTCGGCCATGGCACGCTCGGCCAAGGTGGCCGTGAGCCTGCTCTCAGCGTCGTCTCGAGAACGAAACCTCACGTCAACCTGATTGCGATCGTCCTTGCCCCGAATTACCGCGGACGAGAAATCGGGCGTGATGCCCCCCATGACAAGCATGCCTGGCACGCCGTCGTCATCTACCAACCCGAGTAGCCTAGCCAGCTCCGCATAGGCACGCCCGCGTTGGAGCACCGTGTACCGACCGATCAACTCTAGCTCGTCCAGAAGAATCAGCCACCCGTCGAATCCGGCGGCATACAGCAGCCTTGCAAGGAATTGGAACCTTTGGCGCGCTAGGTCCTTAGCGGCGATGCGCTCTAGCTTGAAAGTGCCCGCCTGACCCAGAGCGCGCAGGACGGAACGCATCTGGCCCACGGCAAAGGGACCGCCAGACCAGAAGGTGACCAGGCGATTCTGTAGCTCTGCGTCTCTCCCGGCATTCTCGTATAGCCAGAGGCTGGCCTCGAAGCGCGAGTTGAGGGGCGAGTCGCGCGCCCAGAGAATAAGGTCAACAAACCGTGGACTGCGAAAATCCAGCAGGTTGCTCAGAGCAATCTCCGCGAGCGCGTCGCCTGTCCGCCCAGGTATCTGCAGATTCTCAACTGCAGCCCTGAACACCTTGGCCGCATCGAACAGCTGCGTCTCCTTCGAAACCACTACCTTACTGACGGCGACTCCCTTCTTCAGAGCCCTATGGGTCAGATACTCGAGCGCGTGTGACTTGCCGGCCCCGAATTCGCCTGCGAGGAGGACCCCGCGTGGCTGCGCGGCGCGTTGTACGCTAGACTGCAAGTCGACGATCCGCTTATCAAACTCCTCCAAGAGTTCGCCAGCCTCGAATCCCAAGGCGCCCACCGCATCCCGATTTGGGACCCCTGCGCGCAGAGCCTCTATGGCGCGTCGAGCACCAAGCGACGGGCCAGGATCCCTAATCACGACTCTCCACCTGCCGCAATTCGAACCATCGGAGCAAAGGGGTTGGCTCGCGTCCGATCACGCACATCGTCCCAGACCCGATTCTGCAAGGCTGCGTACGCTTGAAAACCGCGCCGGTCGTCGTTCAGCAGGGCCTGTGGCGCAATGACCAGTAGAAGGAATGCGGACATCTCGTCCGTCGAGTCAATGAACTGTCGTAGAACCTCGTAGGCGTCCATCACGGCGGAGACCGTATAGTGGTACCCGTCATCTTGGGCGTCCTGCCTGCTTGCCGCCGCCAACCGCCCGAGGTCGAGTACCACCACCAGCCCGGAGTGCCCAGCTTGTCGGAGCCAATGCGCGGTGGAGGCCATCATCACCCTGGCATTGTGCCGACCGATCTTCTGAAAGATCGCCCACTCCTTCAGACTGCTGACCAGGCGCAACTCGCCACGCAGCCATTCACCGAGGATCTGACGTACGTGGTCAGCGCCCGCGCCCCCTTCGAGCTCGGCGTTGCAATACTGCATCATTGCCAGACGGAAGTCCTTTGCCAGCGCGTAATTTCGGTAGACGTCCGACTGCAGCCCTTTGAGCATCTCTCGTCGGACGATTGCCGCGTCAAGACCCGCAACAGCACCGATCGCTTCGTACGTAGGTGATCCATCAATTGCGAAGCCCAGGCGCTCCTTCGCGATATGCCTGACGATCTTCCGTGCGGTAGCGGACCAGTCCACCTCGCCCGCCACAGCAAAGAAGATGTGCTGGATAAGGCTTACGCGGGTTGTCGCCGCATCCACGCGTACCGCGATGTAGCCTTTCTCGCGGGCAGCACCAACAGCACGGGCCGTGAGAACTTCCGCATCTTCGACCGACGGAGCGACGGCAACCTTGACGGCTGCTCCCCCATCGGCAACGAATGAGCCCAGGTAAGCACCAGCAAGGAAGTCAGCATACGTGGAGGCGGCGATTTCTGCGCTCATGGCTTCAACTGAGTGTGAAGCTGATTGACGAATACGTCACACGCCGCCCGTCCTCGCCCACGACTACGATTGCCCCGGGCTGTTTGGTTCCAGTGCTACGCGAGAAGTGAATGTGAGCTCCGGTACGCGTCTCGCGTACCTCGCTGCCCTCCAGAAGGTAAAGGTCACGTCCGAATTCCTGGCGTGGATACTCGGCTGCACTGCCCGGCGCGACCGTAAACACGGTCCACAGATCGTTCACTTTGACGTCGCTTGCAAAGAGCTGGTCAACGCCGACGCGGCGCCGTGCGTACTCCCAGGCTGAGTAGAGCGATTCGATGAACTGTGCCGGTTTGAACTTTATCGGCCTCTGTTGTAACGCGGCCAGCTGCTTCACGAGGAACGTCGGCCGGATGCGGCGGTCGAGCTTACGGTTGATAGTGACTGCGCGCCTTGTCGGATCTAGACGCACAATGACCGGATAGCTCAAAAGTAAGCCGTCCTGCTCCGTGATTGTGACGCCTTGACGAGTGGCCGTCTCCACCACTTCGCGCAGGAACCTGCCGTCCTCGAGAACGCGGCGCTCCTCATCGTCGGAGTACGGCCAGGCCCGCGACAAGTCTTTCGCATCCGCGTCGGCCGCCCTGAGGAGATCCATCTGCTCAGCCACGGCCTTCTTGAGAGCGGCAAGATCGCCGCTACGAGCTGACTGCTGAGCGCGCTTGAGGGCGGCAAGGAGGCGGGACGTGGAGTGGGCGGCATTCTCCGCTCGCCGCTCCATGGCGGCGAGGGCATCTTCCAGAGAGGGGTGGTCTTCCACGAGGAGGCCTCCGGTCCGGTACCGCGTCGGCTCGCTGGGAACCGCCGCATTTTCTCACAATTGGGCCCGGGCCCGCCGACTCGTCCAAACACACGTTTAACTGCTCGGCTGCGGCCCGCTCGCAATCCGGTGCCCATCCCGCCCGCCAGCGACCGGGGAGGGTTCCGTACGGAGACGGGATGATCCAGCCATACACGGCAAGCGTATCATCAGTGAGTTCGTCGGCCCGCCGTCCCCGGTGGTGGACTTCGCGTCTACCCCTCAGGTTTGGTGGACACCGGCTTTCCACCAATAGAATCGCGCGAGAGAACCCGCCAGGTCGCTTGGGTGATCCCTGCGGCGCCGGATCTCGGCGCTGAGGGTGACCGCCACGGTGAGGGCTGGGACACCACTCGGCTGAGCCGTCGTTGCATCGTGGGGCAGTCTGAATCTCGTGGACGCACCTGTCGGGTGATCTTCGCCGGGTCTCGGTAAATGGCGGGGCAGTCGTTGACAAGGCGTGAGGCTCCATCCGGCCGCCACCGGCGAGTGGCGCTCACTCTCAGACCTAAATCGGTGTATAGGGTCGAGTCGATCGAGTCAGCCGCGGCGATGAGGGCGTAAGAAAAGAGAAAAGTG
>JAPTUI010000642.1 GCA_028067895.1 Pseudomonadota bacterium
GTATCGCAGAGCGCACGGTGCTCTGGAACACCTTCGCGTTTCATCCCAACAAGCCGGGCGAACCCTACACCAACCGCACCCCGCGCTCCGATGAGATCGAGGCGAATGTCGAGATCCTGCGCGCGGCGCTGGGGCATTTCGAGGCCCAAGGGGCTGCAGTGGTCGCAGTGGGTCGGGTGGCCGAACGGACGCTGCGGCGCCTTGGGATCGCGGTCAGCTGCCAGGTGCAGCATCCTGCGTATGGAGGGGCGCCGAAGTTTCGCGTGGGCCTCGCGGACTTGGTCCACGGGATGACCGGTGCACAACCGGTGGAGTGACTAGAGGATGACTCGAGCATTGACGACGCTTTCGGGGAGCTTTGCCAGGTGATCGATCGTAGGGCATTCGACGGCATCGTGGAGGCGCTACGCGACGCCGGTTACGCAGACGCGGACATCGAGTGGTCCGAGAACTGTGGGCCGCCGGCGAGTGCGGAGGCCTTCGCGCGCGAAACGATCTTCGTGATCTGCAATTCCGGCATGAAGAACACGGTTGCCCTGGGGATATTCAACCGGGTATGTGGCGCGCTCGCTCGAGGCGAGTCCGCGCGCACCGTGTTCAATCACCCCGGCAAGGCCCGCGCCATTGATGACATCTGGGCGAGGCGAGAGGAGCACTTCACGGGATTCCTTGCCGCTGCCGATGTGCTGGAGTACTGCGCATCGATCCCCTGGATCGGCGGCATCACGAAGTACCACCTGGCGAAGAACTTCGGCGCGCAGGTCGCGAAGCCTGATGTGCACATGCAGCGTCTCGCCGCGCTGGAAGACTCGACGCCGCAAGCGCTTTGCGAGCGTCTCGCGCAGGAGAGCGGCTTCAAAGTCGCTACCGTCGACGTGCTGCTGTGGCGGGCGTGTGCGGTAGGGATTATCGATTCAAGGACAGGGGCGATCCATGTGCCACTGCAACGGGCGGCCACAAATTGACCAAACGACCGGAACGAGAGGAATTACGATGAGCTATCAACCCCAATGGGCAGTTTATTCCGACGGGGGCTGCGCTCCCGTCCGTCTCGCCGGGGCCTGCGCTCCCGTCCGTCTCGCCGGGGCCTGCGGACGGCGTACCGGGAGAACTGGGCAGGGCCGCTCAATTGGAACGAGCGGGCGATACGCGCGGATCGTGCAAGTCAGACGGATCGACCCAGCCGGGCCAGAAGCAATTCGCGTTCCGGGCCCGGAGGCCACTGCCCGCTGGCCTGCAGCTCTTTGAACCAACCGTGCATCTGGGTGTCATCCATCGCGTACTCGCCGCGCGAGGATTTCCACACGATGGGCGGTTCTCGCTCGCGCAGCGACTTGATCGCCGCTTGAACCCTTTGCGTGCTGACCTCTTCCCCGAGCAGCTTGCCGTAGAAGTCCTTCGCATCCGCGTCGTACGGTCGAAAGGACGCTCCCTGCTCGAGCATGCGCCAGAGCACGAACTGCTCGAGGGGATGCAGCCCCAGATACAGCTGCAGGCGCTCTCGAGCTTCGTTGCGCTGAAACTCGCGCGCGCCGTGCAAAATGTCCGCCTGCGCCTGTGCGGCGTTGGTCGCAGGCCGTTTCACAACGGCATCCACCACTTCCCGAAAAAACTGCGGGCGCCGCCCTACGATCTGGAAGGCCTCGAAGAGCGCATCGACGTTCACCGGCGCGAGCCATTCGTACACCTTGCCCATCGCCTCGGCCTGTTGAATCGCAAAGCCCCGATCGAGCTCCGGGAGGTGGCGGATCGTCGAGCCGTAGAAGGGGGCTCTGCCCGAGTTCACCAAGCGCAGCAGCTTGTCGCGATCGGACCCTGAGAACACCAGCAGCAGCTGGTGACCGTCGGGAGTGTTCAGCTGGTCCCGGGCCGATTTCAGCGCGAACATTGCCGCATCGCCGGCCTTGGTGGTGAGGGTGTGTTGCGCTTCATCGAGGATTACGACGATCTTGCGGTTCGCGGCCGTGCCGAGAAGCCAAAGGACATGCGCAATGGAGTGGCCCTGCGGGCGCCCGAGTTTCGACAGATCTAACTCGACCGCGACCGTGCCCACCTTGAGCGAGGAGAGTGCGGCGGCGAGCCGTTTCGCGAGCCCCGCGGTCTTTTGGACCTCGTACGTCAGGGTCTCGGCCAGGAGTTCGACTGGGTCTCGGTCCGGCTGGGACCAGAAGTCCACGTACACCACCAGGCAGCCGCGAGCCTCAAGCTCTGGCTTAAGCTCGAATTGCAGGAAATTGGACTTGCCCGTGCGCCGCGGCGCGGCCAGGAACAGCCCATTCGGAGCGTCGCTCAAGAGATGCTTGCCGAGCAGTTCGTCGGCGAGCTGGCGCGCCATTTCAGGCCGGCGGTGGTAGATGATCATTTAAGTATTCACGTATATTCGTCGTGAGACTATTATATACGAAACCGAAATAGTTCTGAATACTTACCGACCCGCGCCCCGAGATCAGGCCTCGCTCTTCGGGGTTTTCGGCGCCAGGTACCACCGCTCGGCCGGCCGAGGTGGGGCGGGACTTCGGCGCGCCGTGCAGATGGCCGGAGATCAGGGCGTCGATTAGGGGGAACTTTCCGAGGGTTGCCCGATAGCGAGCGGGAATGGCCGGACTTGCGCTGTGGACGCGGGCGGCGCGGCCATCGCTCGCATCCGGCCATGCAGCCGGTTCGGCGGACACGCCGCGTAATACCGCATCGGACGCGCGAGGAGCGGCGCAAGGCCGACCCGCCAGTCTGGTATGGGTTAGAAGCGCCGCGGCGGCGCTGGGGCGACGGCCAGTCCCGGAAGAAGCCCTGGAACCGCTCCGGCGACAAACTGGGGTGCGCTCATGTCATGCATACCTTGCATAGCGGTTCCGGTGCTCACAGCGCGCCCTGCCTTCTCGCAATGCGGCCGGCCGGTGTGCCGATGAGCGCATCAGTGCGGCGGCAGTGCTCTTGCCAGGCGACCGTCACCTCGGCGTAGAACTGCTCGAGCGAATGCAGCCAGTGCTGATTGACGGCATCTCCGTCGTGCATTTCGGTGGGGATGGCGCCCTCGCGAACCATAGCGGCGAGTTCGGAGCGTCTGAGCTTTTCGCCGGCCTCATCGGTTACATCGGAGAGGATGTACGAGCACGTGCCGCCCTCGCGGCGGTCCGCGTCGGCGTGATGCTCGAGGAGGGTGGCGAATTTACTGAGTGACCACTCATCGTAGGCCCATGGCGTTTTCGTGAGCGGCGCCAGCACGGCGTTCGGGATGGGCTTGTTCATACATCCATTCCCTCGGCGACATTCTGGATGGCGCCGGCGATGCCGTCGGCCGCCTCCTTCACCACAAGGCCAAATGCCTCGATCGCGCCCATCGGGGTTGCGGCATTCCCGTTGCCGAGGTCGCGCAATGTCCGCGTGAGCCCATCGGCCAGGGCGAACAGCGCATCGGCGATTCCCTGGTCTCGGTGTGCCCCCTCCGGATCGGCGAATGCGCTCTCTGCTATCGCCTGCGTGAGTTCCGTCACTGCCCCGCTGATCCGCTCATTGAAGGTGTCCGCGGACTGGATCGCGAGAGAGGTGCGCACCACGGCGGCGGCGGCTTGCCACTGTTCGGGCGTCACGTCCTTGGGGTCGCTCGCTCCCATGTATGTGCGGATCCAATTCCATACTTCGTTGTAGTAGCGGCTCAGCGGTTGCTGCCGGGGCGGCTGGTCATGAAGGGTAGCCATTAAATTCTACTACCAAGTGAGGATGGGGGGCGCGAAGCGGTAAACGGTGCGATTGCCGCCGACGCGCCGCACCTTTTGCCAACCAACAGTGTCCATCGCCTCGGCAACTGCCGCGCCGAGTTTTCGAGCGCGCTCGGGATAGTCGGGCTTATCCGGATCGAGACGCAGACCGTAGATGAGCACGGTTCGGCACGTAGCGCAATCTGGCCCGTCGACTTGCCGATCCCGGGATCACCGCCGATCAGCAGCACCGAGCCTGCGACGAGACCGCCGCCGAGCACCCGGTCGAATTCGGCGATGCCGGTCGAGGTGCGCGGCAGCTCCTCCGGCCGGCAG
>JAPTUI010000415.1 GCA_028067895.1 Pseudomonadota bacterium
AGCCGGATCGCGACTCGTAGGGCTGCGGGATGGCGAGCATGGCGCCGAGGGAGTTGCCCGTCTGCAGGGCGATCTGTGCGGTGGGCGAACCGAGAGACGCGCCGTTCATCGAGTATGCCGACCCGCCGCTCAGGAACACCGTCGAGAACGGCGAGATCTTGCGGGTGATCTGCAGATTGTAAAGTGGCGCGCCACTCGTACTGCCGGCGCCGAAGCTGAGCAAGTTGTAGCCCACCTGGACCCGCAACGTCGTGCGTGGCGAGCTGGCATCAAACAGGACCGATCCCTCGCGCACGCTGAAATTCGGTGTCGAGCCATGCTCGACCTGCTGCAGAGCCGCGGCCTCGAGGTATTCGGTACGCTCGTCGCTGCCCTCGACGGCCACATAGGCCGCCCCCGACAGCGCGTGGGTAAATTCCAGGCCCCCCTGAAACGTCTGCGAGTCAAACGGCGAGCGCTGATAGGTGACGCGCCCGTAGCGTCCCGAGAGCGTCAGCCGGTTGCGCAGGCCGAAATGCAGATTGAAGTCAGGTCCGGTCTGCACGTCGTTGATCGTTTGCAACGACTCCGGGGTTGGCGCCTGGAACGGATCGGTCATCGCCTCACCGAAATTGTCGCTCAGTGCCCATTGCAGCGGATCGGTGTCCTCCCCGAGGACCGCCGAGCCGGCGAACTGGCCGTAGAAGCTGCCCGGGTAGGTGCCCCGCACGTACTGCAGGCGGTCGATGTTACCGAGCAGGTTTACGCTCAGCATCCCGGTGCGCTCGTAATCGGTAGCGAAGCCGACGGTGGCGATCCCATCCTGCGTGCCGCCGGTGCGGGTCAGCAGCGGATTGCTCGCATAGGCGAGGCCGGCGAGCACGTCGAGATAGCCGACCTGCCCTTGTGGGGTGACGAGCCCAAAGGGCTGCTCCGAGGCAAGCGGAGCGGCCTGCTGGGGAGCCTGCTGCGCGGGGCTCTGCTGGGCAAGGGCCGCCCGGCCCCCCAGCCCGAGCAGGAGAATGGCCAGCGACTCGATGGACGTTCTCATTGTTCTCATGTCAGCACGCTCCCCGACGGTGGCGCCCGGCGCGGCGCCCGGACAGAGACACGGTCGTCCGGGGAATCCGAGGACTAGACAGCGCCGGCTTGCGGCCGTTGAGTCCGGTCGCTGCCGTTGCCGTAATGGTAATAGTACGAGGACGTGACCGTGTGCACGCTCTGATTCAGCACCAGCGAAACGCTCGGATGTCCCTCCAGGATCTTCAGCGCATCGAGGAGCACCGGCTGCGGAGTCCACTCCGCCCGGACCACCACCACGACCTGCCCGACCACACGCGCGAGCGCCAAGGACTCCGTGGTCTGCAGCAGCGGTGGAGAATCGAACACCACGATGCGCTCGGGGTCATTTTCCCCGAGCGTCATCCCGAGCCGCGCCATGCGGCTGCTGGCCAGCAACTCGGTGGCCTCCTCGGGACTGCTGCGGCCGGCAGGGAGGAAACTCAGGGTCGGCACGTCCGTGGTGCGGATCAGCGTCTCGACATCCATATCTACGTCGTGCAGCGCATCGAGCAAACCGGGCATCTCGCTCAGCCCGAGGACGTGACTCAGCTGCGGTTTGGCCACGTCCGCGTCGACCAACAACACCCGAATGTCCTTCTCCCGCGCGAGGCTGAGTGCGAGATTCAGCGCGGTGAAGCTCTTGCCCTCACCGGTCATGGCACTGGCGATCATGACCAGATGGCCCTTCGCAAGACGCGCCACTCCACGGCCGATGGCCTGCGCCACCAGAGGATGCTTGATCTCGCGGTACTGGCGCGCAAGTGCATTCATGTCCTCCTCCGGCGGCAGAAGTCCGGCACTGCGCAGTACGCCGCGATCGAGGATGATGGCCGGTGCGCTCTCGGGCGAGGCGGCCGGGGCTGTGCGCCGAGGACTCGGCGGTGCCTCGGCGGCCGCGGCCTGTTTGCCTTCCTGGAGCTTGCGAATCGCCTTTTCCACGACACTCATGTTCGCAGCCCTCCTATGACATGCGAAATATCCCCGTGCAACACCAGCACGGCCGCGCCCAGGACCACGAGCGCCGCGACTGAGAACGCATAGCGCAGGGTGCTTCGGCGGCGCTCGGCGCGGTGCTGGTCCGACCAGGCGAGGCTCACGGCGCCGAGCACGGTCAGTCCGGTCGCCGCGCCGAGCTGGCGCGTGCTGACGAACACCGGGCGCAGCAGGTGCAGCAGGTAGGCAACACCGAAGCCGGCGCCGAGCGCCGCGAGCAGCGCCCCGACGATGAGCAAGGCCCGCTTGGGCGAGACCGGCCTGAAGCTCGCCGCCGGTGGATCGATCACCTGGAACTTGATCAAGCCGGTGTTGGCCGCCTGCTGGCCCAGTCGCGTGCTGTCGAGCCGCGCGAGCAGCGCATCGTATTGCTTGCGCGTCACGTCGAAATTGCGCGTCAGCTGGGCATACTCGGCCTGTACTTGCGGCGCGCTGCTCATCTTCTGGCGCAACTGCGCGATTTCCTGCCGCCGGTCGATGATTTCCTGCTGGATCGAGGCCACATCGACCTGCTCGTTGTTGTAGTCCTCCTCGAGCCGCTGATAGACCGGGTTGGCGGTCAGCCCGAGCGCCGAAGCGGCGCCCACATTGCCCTTCTTGGCCTGCGCCAGCTCACGCTGCCGGCGCGCCTCGAGCTGGGCAAGCGTCTGGCGCAGCGCAATCACGCTCGGATACCGGTTGGTGTACTTCAGCAGCAGGTGATCGAGCTGCTGGCGGGTCTGCTCGATCTGCCCTTCGGTGTCGAGCGCCGCGGCACCGGCGCCGGAGAGCGCCGCGGCGGGCACGCTCGCGGTGAACTGCTGGCCGGACTTCATTTCCGCGGCGAGCTCGGCGCTCTTGCGCTCGGCCACGTACAGGCTTTCCTTCAGCTGCGTGAGCGCGCTGCCGGCGGCCTGCAGCCGGCCGAAGTAATCGCCCTGCTCGCTCGGCAACAGTCCGATGTTGCGCTTCTTGAAATTCGCCAGCTGCTGCTCGGTGGCCGAGAGACGGCGGCCGTACGCGGCGATCTGCTGCCTGAGGAACTGTTCGGTCTGGCGCGAGCCGGCGGTCTTGTCGCTGAGCGAGCCTTCCACGAACTCGTTGAGCAGATCGTTGACCACCTGGACGCTGCGGGCGCGATTCGGGTCGAGATAAGTGATCGTGAACAGCTTCGGGGTCTCCCCCGGATGCTTCTTCGGGGCGCTGATGGTGATGTTCTCGCGCAGACCGTCGATCACCGCCTGCTGCTGCTCGGGGCTGATGACCCCGGCCATCAGACCGGTTTCATTGGCCACCGTACGCAGTTGCGGAGTGCCGAGCAGCGCGGCGGTCATGCGCGCGATTTCATCCTTGACGTTGTCGCTCAAGCTGATGCCCTTGGTGGCCTGGCTCAGCGTCGTGCCTGAATCCACGAACACTTTGGCCCGCGCCTCGTACTTGTTCGGGATGAGAAAGACCACCGTCCAGAACACCAGCGCCGCGCACCAGGCGATCGTGAGCGCGACCCACTTGAAACGCCAGATGCCGCGCAGCTGGTCCTGCAGGATCGTGACATCGGCGAACAGGGAATTGCCGGCCATCATTCCATCCTAGAAAAAAGACTCGGGCACGACCAGCACATCGCCCGGCTTGACCGGCAGATTCTGCGACAGCTCGCCCTTGTCAATGAGGTCATAGAGGTGAACATGAATCGTTTTGACGTGCCCATTGACCTCGCGCTCGATCTTGGCGTCGTTGCCGGCTGCATAGGGGGTCAGCCCACCGGCAGCCAGCACCACATCGAGCACGGTCATGCCCTCGTGGTACGGAATCGACATCGGGTGCATCACCTGACCGATGACCTGCACCTGGCTCAGCACCGACAGGGCGTGC
Organism: Pseudomonadota bacterium; assembly: GCA_028067895.1. GTDB lineage: Bacteria > Pseudomonadota > Gammaproteobacteria > Steroidobacterales > Steroidobacteraceae > 13-2-20CM-66-19. The sequence goes on from JAPTUI010000415.1 coordinate 3,886, forward strand.
TCGACGATGATGGTAACCTTGGGGTCGCGGATGTACTCGGCGAGCACCTTGTCCATCGCATGCGCCAGCTGCACCGGGGTTTTGCCGGCGGCGACCATGTTCGGAACGAGGGGGGTCGAGATCCGCCCGTCCGGGCGCACC
>JAPTUI010000182.1 GCA_028067895.1 Pseudomonadota bacterium
TGACAAACACGGCTCTGGACCGGCGAAAGTGAACTCGCTGCGCCTCTTTTCCTCAGAATGGAGGAGTGACACATGAGTAAGGGAATGGACAGAAAGAAGGACAACAAGAAGAAGCCGGCCAAGACATTGATGGAAAAGCGAGCGGCGAAGCGGGAAAAGAGGGCAAGCAAACCATTTCGAGTGTGATGGCAACGAACGTGACGGACCCTGGGAAGTGGTGATGTGGCCAGAAACAACCGTACCCACTCGCGGGTGCCAACGGGTGAACCATGAGCAGCGATGCGGATACAATAGACATGACTGGGGCGCGAGAGGTCCATAATCTGCTTGAGGAGCTCCACGGCCATATCATCAATGGACAGTACGCCAGCGGACGGGCGCTGCTGTATCAAGCAAAGGAGGGCATCCGCTCGCTCATAGTAAGTATTGATCGATCGAACCTGGAGCGGGTAGCGATCCGTCGCGCAAGTTGATTACCGGCAAAGTTCTGGGGGTCACTACTGACCGGAGGGCAGTTATTGGGGCGGCCATCCAATCGATGGTCGGCAGGCGGACGGCTCCGAAACGCTTCCTGCTGATCCACCCTCAAGGTGGAAACCTGGTGCCGAGACAGCGCTGCCGCCAAGTCAAGAAGCACAAGGAACTGAGCAGGAAGGCGCACCAGGTCGAGAAGCAGCAGCGCCGGACGGCTCGCCCTACTGGCTGTGGAGAGATCGTGACGCCATCGCATGATCCGTCCGTTTATCCGAGCGATTCAGCATTAGCGGACGGAACATGAGGCTCGGTCGGGCCCGCGGCACCGCGGCACGTCAGGCTCGCTACTCCCAGCTGCACCGCGACCGAGAGGCCGCGCCCAAGCTGCACACGATGTTTCCGGCGGTTGAGCAACTGCGCTTTGAGCTGAGTTTCGAGGGCGGTGGCGCGGTTACCCCGGTGGCACAATCGCGCGTCCTGCATCCGCCGGCCCGCGCGCACTTTTCTTTCCCCTGTCCGTATGCCGACTGTGACGGCTGGTTCGAGCTCACCGCGGCCGTGCACGCGGTAGTGGAGGATCCGTCACATCGGATCGAAGGCGTGCTCGAATGCGCCGGCTCGCGGGTGAGCGACTTCAGGTCCAAGCCGCTGTGTCAGTTGCGCCTATGCTTTACGCTGACGGCGGTGTGCTCACCGCCCCACTGAGCGTCGCTACTTGCGACGGCCTGTGAGCGGAGGACTCGCCGCTTGCGGTCGGGTAAAATCGATCACGAAGCGGTCTCCATCGAATTCCACGATTTTTCCTGTCAGATCAGGACGGACGTGATAGCTCCCGCTCTTGCCGGGTTTCTCGCCGTTCGGGGAAGTGACGATCATCCGGACCGGAAGGCTCGCATCACGCGCGCGCGTCAGGTGCTCACTGAGTGCGGTGACGACCTTGGAATTGGCCTCCGCGGCGGAAAGGCTGGTCTCGTAGCGCAATACTCCGCGGGCGGGGTGACCGAAATGCGCTGGCAGACAGTTGAGCACCATAGCGCCATCTGCCGCCATGGCGGAAAGACTGCTCAATCGGCTTGCGGGCTCGGCGCCGAACCGGCGGAAGGCATCGATCAGGGTAAGGTTCATCACACTTTCGGTTCCTGCGTTCGGAGACGTTAGGAGATAGGCGGGCTCTCGCCCTCGTACTGCCAGATCATGCAGCATGCGCCATGCGATTTGACGCAATGGGGCGTGACACCTGGCGGGAAGTCGACCTCGTACGATGCCTGCGCGGAAGCCTGGCGCTCGCCCCAGCCGTCGCACAAACATCCGCCAGCGTACTCGCCCTGGTACCGCCAGAGTTCATGATGAGGCGGGAGGCGCTGCAGCAGGCGCTCGCGAATGACAAGCGTAGCCGCAATACTGGGCATGTTGGCTCCGCTTCGCCACGTCGGTATCTCGCGCTCAACGCGCCGGACCAGCATGCGCGCCCAGCATGGCGAGCGCAAGCGATAGCGGATGTTCATTCGCGGCAGGAGCGGCGAAAGTTCGGCGGTTTGCGTCCAAATCCTGTAGTCTATGAAACAGCTCGCGTCTTTTCGGCAAATCTGCCTTGGCGCCATGCGCTGTGTCACGGCGCATCGTCCGGTCAATGTCTGCTACCTCGCAAAGCTCGCGCATCGGGAGGCGGGATATGCCTGTCGCCTCATTCCGTTCCATTTCACGAGTATTCTGTAATGACGAAATTATTCGTTGGAAATCTCCCTTTCACGGCCACCGACGAGACCGTACGCGTCCTGTTTTCCCAGCACGGGACTGTCGAGAAGATCTCCCTGATCACGGACCGCGAGACCGGCCGTCCGCGCGGCTTCGGTTTCGTGGAGATGTCGAACGATGATGCGTCTCGAGCGATACAGGCGCTCAACGGCGCCGACTTCGATGGCCGCTCTCTGAAGGTGAACGAGGCGCAGGACCGCGAACGGACCGGTGGCAGCGACAGCCGCCACGGCGGCTCGCGTCGTTATTGACTCCTTACCGATCAGTACCGCTCCCGACCGCTATAGCCGGAAGGGACAAACTGACTGTCGCCCTTGGCTCAGCGAAGCGACTGTCCAGTTGGCCGGACAACAACGTCGGAGTCGCCGCACTTCGGCCGGGCTCGCGGAATCCGGCACTCGCTTGCTGCGGCCTCGCTTACCCTGTGCCAATGCACACTCCCATAAGCGCGTCTGAGTTCACGGTAGTCTTTGTATCGGCCATCCATCGATCGACCCGGCTAAGATTTCCGCGGCGTTTGACGTTGAGCCGCGGCATACCGGGCGGGCAGGGGAGCGGCGATGCGGCGGGCGCGAAGTTCGGCGGAACGCATCACCATAGGTATTGCCTGGGACGGCTGATGGAGGAGCCGCGGCTTTCTTCCAATGGGATTTCGCTGGAAGGCTGATCCCGGAAGACCCTCACCGACCTGCGACTCGTACAATCCGTCCACGAACAGTTGCACGCAGAGGGCGGAGTCGCAGAGGTCGCGGTAAGCGTCTTTGCCTGCGAAAACTGCCGGCGAGAACTCCCGCCGGACTCCCTGACATGAGGTCACGACATTCGTGGCAGTCGCCGACGGTTTGCTGAACGAGGAAAATATCGTGGTCTGGCTGGAGCGCAATGTCCGACCGCACACCAAATCAAGTTGGTAGCGGGGGCGGGATTCGCTAATATCCGCAGGCGCCACGCGCTGTGCTGGGCGGCTTCAACGGTGACGCCTGCAAAGTGATGCAGCTATCGCTATACGGGTAACCACACGCCGGGTCGGCCCCGACTGGCGGGATCATCGTCAGCTTGCCAGGATTATCGTAACGCGTTACGCTTAATCATGGAATCTGTTCTCCAAAAGCGATCCAGGCGAGGGCGGCCTGCGACGGGCGTCGCATTGAAGCCGGCCGAGCGTATGCGGCGTCTGCGCGCGCGACGCAAGTCCGCGGGATTAAAGGCGGTTGTGACATGGGAGCCACGTGCACCCGTCGTGACCGCGCCGTATTCCACGCATCGGTTGCTCGAGGCTCGGAGCTTGGCGATGCATGCGGTTATCGCAGCCAAGATCATGCGAGATCCTGGTCTCCTGGCGAAACCTCGGGACAATATCAAGCGCTGGAGTGTACGGTTCGGGAAGAACCCACCGCGCTGGATCGGGCAGTGGCGGCGCATACTTGCTCTGTCGTACCTCGAAATCGCTGCGCTTATCACGGAGCCCAACGAGGAGGGGGCGCGACTTAGACAGTCTTCCCCATTTGCGGGAATGTTAACGGCTCATGAGCGCAGGCGAATCTATGAAACGTTCCGAGCTTGAGCACATCATTCGCGCGGCAGGTGCAATAGCAAACGACCGTGAAGTCATTGTCATCGGAAGTCAGTCGGTTTTGGGCCAGTTTCCCGACGCGCCGACAGCGTTGCTTGTCTCGGCTGAGGCTGATGTCTTTCCAAAGAATCACCCCGAGCTGGCTGACTTGATCGATGGCAGCATCGGTGAGGGTTCGTCGTTTCATGAACTTTACGGTTATTACGCACAGGGTGTCGGTGAG
>JAPTUI010000199.1 GCA_028067895.1 Pseudomonadota bacterium
GTGTCCACGGTGGTGGGCTACTCGATGCAGATTATCCCTGGCGAGCGTCTGACGGCTCGCGGACGCTGGGTGAGGAACGAGAAGTTCGGGCGGCAGTTCAAGGCGAGCGGAATCACGCGCGAGGCGCCGCAGGATGGGGCGGGGCTCGCGAAGTACATGGCGAGCGCGCTCGAGGGGATCGGGCCTGAGTTTGCCGCGCGGCTGGTGGCGAAGTTCGGGGCGGCGCTGCCTGAGATTATCGAGAAAACTCCCGAGCGGCTGCGCGAGGTGGAGGGGGTTGGGAAGAAGCGCGTGGCGGCGATCGCGAAGGCGTGGTCGGCCAAGGCGGCGGAGGCGAAGAGTCTCGCGTGGCTGTGCGGGATTGGGCTTTCTGTGAAGCAGTCGAAGGTCGCGCAGCAGCTCTATGGGGAGAAGGCGCGCGCTGCGATCGAGATGAACCCCTATCGGCTTGCGGATGATCTGTCCGGGCTCGGCTTTCTGAAGGTCGATGTGATCGCGCGCAAACTCGGGATCAAGTCCGACAGTGACGAGCGGGTCGATGCGGCGATTCTCTACTGCGTGCAGCAGGGGATCGATGCGGGCTCGTGCGGGGTGAGTGCGGAGGCCGGCGCGCAGGCGGCGTTGAAGATTCTCGGGTTCAAGGCCGATCCCAACGGAGCGGAAATTGTGCGGCAGGCGATCAAGCGGCTCGCGCAGTGTGAGCGGATCGTGGTGGATTTTGCCGGAGAGGCGGGCGAGGTGTGTTTATTCGCGCGCTGGGTATACGAGCTCGAGCGGCGTGTGGCCGATGCGCTCGTCGGGCTGCGCGATGCGCGTTCGCCGGTGCGCGTCGAGGACGTCGAGGCCTCGGTGCGACGTGCCGAGGGCGGGCTTGGCATCACGCTCGATCCGCGGCAGCGGGAGGCTGTTCACATGGCGCTCGCAAGCAATGTGACGGTGATCACCGGCGGGCCGGGCACAGGCAAGACGACCATCACCCGGGCGATCGTGCGCGCGTTCGAGCGGGTCAAGGTGTTCGATCGCAGTGGGGCAGGGACGGACGGGCGCAGGGCCAAGGTGCTGGTGTGCGCGCCGACAGGCAAGGCGGCCAAGCGGGCGAGCGAGGCGATCGGGTGCGAGGCGGTGACGATTCACCGCGCGCTCGAGTGGGGGCCGGGCGGGCCGAAGCGCGATGGGGATAACCCGATCGAGGCGGACGTGCTGATCGTCGATGAGATGAGCATGGTGGATATCCCGCTGATGCACGCGCTTCTCACGGCGGTGCCGCGCGGTGCGCGGCTGATCCTGGTCGGCGATCGGGACCAACTGCCGTCGGTGGGTCCCGGGCGGGTGCTCGAGGACCTGATCAATAGCGAGGCGCTCCCGGTGGCGAAACTCGAAGTGGTGTTTCGTCAGGCGCAATCGAGCCAGATCATCGTCAATGCGCATCGGGTCAATCACGGCTCGCTCCCGCACATGGGAATGGAGGGCTTGGAGGCCGGGGGCGACTTCGGGTTCCTGGTGGAGAAGGACACCGAAAAGGCGCGCGAGCAGCTGCTTGCGCTCGTGGCCGGGATGCGCGATCGCCCGCACGGCGGGGGCGGGTTCGACCCGGTGAAGGACTGCCAGGTGCTCGTACCGATGAGGAAGGGCACGCTCGGGACCGATCAGCTGAACATCGAGCTGCAGCGGCTCTTGAATCCTGGGCGGCGGCTCACGATTCCGTTCCATGGTGGGGTGCTCTGCAAGGGCGACAAGGTCATCCAGATCAAGAACAACTACCAGAAGGAAGTGTTCAACGGGGAGATCGGGTTCGTGCAGGAGGTGGACCCCAGGGATGGCAGCTGCTTTGTGGTGTACGACGATGAGAAGCTCGTCGGATACCCCCGCGAGGATCTCAACGAGATCCGCCTCGCCTACGCGCTCACGATTCATAAGAGCCAGGGCTCGGAGTTCCCGGTGGTGCTGATGGCCGTTGCCTGGGAGCACTTCGTGATGCTCAAGCGCAACCTGATTTACACCGGCATCACGCGCGCGAAGCGGCTGATGGTGCTGGTGGGCGATGCACGCGCGGTCGGCCAAGCGGTCAAGGACGACAGCACCGGGGATCGACACAGCAAGCTGGCCGAGTGGCTCGCGGAGCGCGGCGGAATGAGCGATTCGACAACCGAGCGAGGTGAATGGTGAGTCAGTTTGTGTCCCTTACGGATGGCACCTACGTGAATCTGAATCGTGTCGTCACGGTTCGCAGACAATCCGTCCGTTCCGATAGCGGCCGGAAGTACGAGTACGCAGTCGAGTATCGGCATGCCGATGGCCAGGCCGGTCACGGCATCGTATCTGACCCCGATTGGTGCCCTCAGGATATGGGTCCAGTCCTACCGGCACAGCCGGGATACTTCCTCGTGGAGATGAGCAGGGAGCCGCCGTGCGAGGTGTATCTGGAACCCATCCTCGGGTGGCGCGCAGGGGAGTACGCGGAGCCTGTTTCACTCGGGTTCAATAGCCCGGAGGCCGCCATTCTCTGTCCGGACGGGCAGGTGTTCGAGCCGGGGCTTGCGCTCTATGCCCACGTGGATGCGTACCGGGCGGCGAAGATCAAGGAACTGCGTGAACGCGCGGCCCACGAGGCGGATTCCCAGAATGTCGCACCGGCTCGGCAAGAGGGGGGAGTAACCGATGACGGGAGGACGGTTTGAGCCGATGCGCCTCGATGTTGAGGATGGCACGCAGGTAGTCGTGACCGCGCGAAACGAGGGCACCGAGCCTGAGCGACTCGCAGCTGTCGTGCAAGCAGCCTGGAAGGAGGTTGCGGGGCTTACTGCAATGCCGGCTGCGCCCGTGCATGCCGTGACGCGTATCGTGCGCGAGCGAGCAGCGGCGTTCATCGAGTTTTCACCCGAATATGATCCCCAGGGGACCGCCGGGGGCATCGAGCGCGCGTTCAGAATCCAGGTGGAGTTCTGGTGCTCGCGGTGCAGATCAAACCGGGTGCTGCGGCCAGGCTCCTGGAGAGATCTGCGCGATGCGCTCGCTCCGGCGGGCCTGCCCGGATGGTTGGGGCCCTCGCGCGTGCGCAAGGCGGCCCCTTTGGATGCGGATCTCGTACGGCGGATCGAGCTGGCGCTCGATCATAGGCGCGAGTTCTCTTGGGCTGGACATGAACTCGAGCGCCATCTGCGACAGCTCGAGCGGTTCCTTTGCCCGGTGTGCGTCCCGTCCGAGCGGGCGAGATTGCGGGAATTCGTCGAGACGTTCCGCCCGCGGTTCGAGGCAGCCTCCAGGCGCAAAGCGACCGAGCGCAAGGCGCTCGATCAGGGCGAGACCGAGAACCTGCTTTATGTGATCGTGACCGCCCCCCCGAGTGAGATTGGCCGGCAGGTGAGCGCGTGGATCATGCGCGGATACGAGGTCTGGGGCGCGCCGCTTGTCTGCGGCGAGCAACTCTCGCAGGCGTTGGTTCGCGCCGATGTGGTGTCTGAGCGGCGGCTGACGACGGGCTCATCCGAGTGCTCGTCCCGGCCGAGTCCGCCCTGTGCTCCCTCAGGGGCCGCGACGGGACCGCGGGGGATTGCACCGGAATCACCCATGGCGGATATCCTGGATCTGCCCATCACGGGGCTCGAGCTCAGTACGCGCAGCCTCAACTGCCTGCGAGCCTACGACATCCACAATCTCAAGGACCTGGTGCAGTGTACCGAGTCGCAGCTGCTCGAGATGCAGAACCTCGGCAAGAAGTCACTTGCGGACATCATTACCGCGCTCGGCCGGCTGGGGCTTCGAGCCGGTACGCGCCGAGCCGATCCCGCGATGCTGCTCGAAGTCTCCGATGAAGGGCAGGGCATACCAGATGTTTCGATTCCAGCTTGAACGGCCGGGGATGCCGCGCGCAGCGTGCGCGATCGCGCTCGTAGCGGTCTTGGCGATGCAGGTGAGCGGGTGCGCATCGCAGGCGGGCCGTTCGCGGTGGTCACCGCACGGGCACTCGGGACGTATTCGAAGTACGTGACGGTCTGGGATGAGCGCCAGGCGCCCGATGG
>JAPTUI010000223.1 GCA_028067895.1 Pseudomonadota bacterium
TCGATCGTGGCCACTGAGCGCACTGGCGCTGGAGATCACCTGCACGCCGAGAAAATCCTGATAGAGCGGTTGCGGGGTCTGAGGACTGGGCGCATCGAGATACAGATTGAAATCGGTGACCACCGTCTGATTCGACGGGGTGCCCTTCAGGGCCCCCGGACCGGCCGCCGAGAGCGTGTATGAGGTGGCGGTAAACGCCGGGGTCAAATCGACGACATCTTTGGTCCTCGCCATGGCACTGCCATTGAAGGGCCCGAAGTCGATCGCGAACGCACTGCCGGAACTCAGCGACGCAGTGGCGAAGACGTCCGAGCCGGGTGCCGGCACCCCGGTGTCCCCCGTGAGACCGACGAGGTTGAACGTGCACTGGAACGGCACCGTGACGCTTTGGCCACCGCCCGAACCGCTCTGCAGGTTCAGCTCCGAACCGCCGCCAGGGCTCTTCAGTGATGAGAGATCCCATCCGGTGCGGCTCACCGTCGCGCCGATGAAAGACCCGTTTCCGGTCAGGATCGGATCCCCGCCCCACTGGATCGTGCTCACCTCATCCTGACCATTACATGAGGCGCCCGGCGCCACGGTTCCGGCATGGGCGCCAATCGGAGCGGCCGCGAAGGCCACGGCCCAGAGGGCACGGCGGTGTCTTTTCTGACGAAGCATCTGGTTCCTCCCGATTGCTGCCGCCCCAACCCCCAGGTCGTCGCGGGCTGCTTCCGTCACCATTTTAAACCGGGAGCATCATGAACCGCAGAGGACTGCGTGCGACGTGCCGGACTTCGACCTGGGCCTCGCACACGCCTCGGGAACGCCGAAAGTATCGTCGAAAAACTTTACATCACCCTCGGCGCCTTCGGGTCAATCCGGTGTAACGCTTTGTTTTTAGAGCACATCAATACTCGGCACGACTCTTGCAAAAGTCCGCCTGACCGACCGTCCACCCGAGGCACCGAAATCCGATACGGGTTCAGCGAGCACCCGGGCGACGGCGGGGAAAAAGCAAAACATGGAGACCGATCACGATGCCTACCCGAACCCCCGTCCGCCACGCTGCCCTGCTCGCCGGCGGCCTGGCCGCGAGCCTCCTCGCCACGAGCGCTGCCCTCGCAGGTAGCATGAGCGTGAACTATGCCTTCAATTCGCTCAAAGCGAACGGCGATACGACCTGCACGACGGGCAACTGCATTCTCGGCAGCAATACCGAGACCTACACGTCCAATGGCATCAGCCTGACGGCACTGTCGTTTGGCATCAACGAATCGTATCCCGGTGCCTCGCAGGCGAACACGTGGGTCTCCCAGCGCTTCGGTGCCGCTGGCGGTTCCGAGGTCGGCCTGGGTGTCGCCTCCGGCAGCGACTCGGCGCGCAATGGCAGCTCGCTGGAAATCGCCTCGAACGAGTGGCTGGTGCTCGACGTCAGCAATCTGATCAACGCCGGATATCACAACTTCTCCCTGGGGATCGGCTCGATTCAGAGCGGTGAAGGCGGCCAGGTGGACGTGTTCACGCCGGGCAGCGGCTTCAGCGGCACCGCCGGCAGTTACTCTTTCAGCCCGAAGAGTCTGTCGCTGTTGGGCTCGGCCACGTCGAACACTGGCGGCGCGCTGCAGAACATCGCGCTCACCGGCATCACCCAGGATTACCTGGTGATCACGGCGGACAATCCGTCGGCCCCGGCCGGAAACGTTCTGGTGACCAACCTGAGTGCCACCCAGCCGGCCACTCAGACGCCGGAGCCGGGGTCGCTCGCGCTGCTCGCCGCGGGCCTCGCCGCCGTGGGCCTCGCCCTGGGAGCGCGTCGCCGCCAGCGCGGCTGATTGACGCGGACCTGCATCGATCCGACCGGATCGGACTGCAGCGGGTCGGCCGGCTCTGCCGGCCGACCCGTGTTCGTTTCAGGGGATGCCGATGCGTCGCCGCGGCAGCCACCTCCCGAGGGCGGACAGTTACGGATCATTCCGTAGCAGCGACGCTGTTGGAGTCGCGTTGGCGAGCCGGTCTGCCCGGAATCAGGCGACTCTTCGTTCACCGCCATCGCCGGATCGCCCGCTTCGCGCGACGGAGCCCCCAGGATAGCGTTCAGGCACGCTTTGATGTTCGAGCGGAACGCCTGATCGATCGCCTCGAATCGCGTGCGTGACGCGCCCTCAACTCCGAACGTGTTGTCTCCGAACCCGTTCGCTTCATCGGCGAATAGATCGACGGATCGGTTGCACCGCAATCGTCGCCGTGCGTCCTTGCCGACGTATCCCTTGATCGTTCAAAACAGGCGCGCGACGGCGCGATCAGGGACGCAGCTCAGCGCAGCAGCTCCGCAATCGGTTGCGGATTAGCGACGAAGTAGCCCTGCGCGTAATCGACGCCGATGCGACCGAGCTCATCGAGCACCGACTGCACCTCCACGCACTCGGCGACGGTTTCGATGCCGAGCGTGCGCCCGACCTTGCAGACCGCCTCGACCATGCTGCGGTCGACCGGATCATCGGCAATCCGCCGCACGAACTGGCCGTCGATCTTCAGGTAATCGACCGGCAGGCTCTTCAGGTACATGAACGAGGAGAGCCCCGTGCCGAAGTCATCGAGCGAGAACTTGCAGCCCCGGGTCTTCAGCTCGCGCATCACGAAGGCGACGTTCGAGAGATTGGTGACCGCCGCGGTCTCGGTGATTTCGAAGCACAGCGCAGCGGCCAGTGCGGTGTCCTCCACGTGATGCATGACGAAGTCGATGAATGACTGATCGTTCAGCGAGGTTCCGGAAAGGTTCACCGCGAGCAGCGGCAGCGCCTTGCCCTGCGTGCGCCACTCGGTGAGAAATTCGATCGCGCGGCTCACCACCCAGCGGTCGATCACCGACATCACGTTGTAGCGCTCGGCGGCCGGGATGAACTCCCCCGGCGGCACGAGGTGACCATCATCGTCCCGCAGGCGCACCAGCAGCTCATTGAACGAAGGTCCGGCGCGGTCGGTGACCGGGCGGATCGGCTGGAAATACAGCTCGAGCCGGTTCTCCTCCGCCGCACGCGTCACGCGCGCCACCCAGTGCATCTCGCGGTGGCGCGGATGACTCAAGCCGTCCGCTTCGTACAGATGGATCCGGTTGCGGCCCTCGTCCTTGGCCGCATAGCAGGCAATGTCGGCCGCGCTCATCAGGTTCGCGACGCTCTCGGTGTCGGCACTGATTTGCACGATACCGACGCTCGCACCCACCGAGAGCGTCGTCGCTCCCCAGGTGAAGCGGTAATCGCGGATCGCCTGACGCACGCTCTCGGCGATGCGCGTGGACTGCTCCACGGTGCAGCTCTCCAGCAGCACGCCGAACTCATCGCCGCCGAGGCGGGCAATGGTGTCCGCGGCTCGCACGCGCGATTGCAGCAGACCGGTGACGTCTCTCAGCAGACGATCGCCGGCCTGGTGGCCGCAGGTGTCGTTGACCACCTTGAACTGGTCGAGATCGACGTACAGCAGCGCATGCACGCCCTCGCCGCGCTGTGCGGTGAGCACCGCCGCATGCAAGCGGTTGTCGAACTCGCGGCGGTTGATCAGGCCGGTGAGCGCATCGTGGCTCGCCTGATACGACAGCGCCCGCTTCAGCCGCCGCTCGCGGGTCACGTCATGAAACACCATCACCGCGCCGATCACGCGACCGCCGCGGTCGCAGATCGGCGCGGCGCTCTCCTGGATCGCCACTTCGTGCCCGGAGCGCGTCACCAGCACGGCCTGTTCGGTGGCCGCATTGCGCCGCGCCTTGCCGAGCACGCACAGCAGCGGGTTGTCGATCGGATCGCGGCTGACCTCATCGATCAGCGAGAGCACCTCGCCGATCGGCCGGCCACGCGCCTCATCGAGCCGCCAGGCGGTGAGGTTCTCGGCGACCGGGTTGATGTAATCGATGCGCCCTTCGGCGTCCGTACTGATCACCGCATCCCCGATCGACTGCAGCGTGACCTGCGCGCGCTCCTTCTCGGCGAAAATCTGCTGCTCGGCGCGCTTGCGCTCAGTGATGTCGGTGATCGCACCCTCG
>JAPTUI010000403.1 GCA_028067895.1 Pseudomonadota bacterium
CACGTCACCAGACTCATAGAGTTGGACACGACTGCGTGCGATCCCCATCCTCCTGCGGTACCTCAGTCCCTATGGAAGGCTTCGCACACGACGCACCGGCGGCTGCTTCACTTCTCCGGCGCGGCCCGGAGCGTACCGGGCGTTGCGTCGACGGTACTGCGGCGCGAGCTCTGCAGTCAAGCGTCTGCTGGTGAATATCGACCAGTAGCCTACAGAGTATCAATGGGTTGCGGTGTCCTGGCGGCTCGAAATATTCACCACCGCGTGATCGAAAACCGTCGTGAAATCTGGCTCTTGGGTGCGATAGACTGTCCGCCTACGAACCATGAGGTCGGGAGTTCGAATCTCTCCGGGCGCGCCATTTCCCCCGCGCACCGCTCGCCGCCGAGGTCCTCGATCCGCTCCCGGCTCTGCATCGTCTCGTCCGCGCCCGTGACACCCCGCAAAGCGTGTGCAGCGCCACGCCCTGCGCGCGAGTTTGAATTACCATAATCGCCCATCATGCGTTTCAGAATTCCGTCCTCTATCCTCGCCGCCGTAGCCCTGCTCGCGGCAGTGCCGGCACACGCCGAGTGGGGCGCGCTGGCGCGCCTGCAGCGCCAGGGTGCGCTGGTCACCGCGCTGGCCGTCGATCTGCGCACCGGCCGAGTCATCGAGCAGCTCGACCCGGACCGGCGCCTGACGCCCGCCTCGCTCACCAAGCTTGCGACCGCGGCTGCGGCCCTGCAGGAATGGCCGCCGAACGAGCAGTTCCAGACCCGGCTGCTGGCGATGCAGCCGCTGCGCGCCGGCGTGCTGCACGGCAATCTGGTGCTCGCCGGCGCCGGCGATCCGTCGCTTGATGACCGCGCGCTGTGGGAGCTCGCCGCCGAGGCGCGCGGCGCGGGCCTGAAGGAAGTGGCCGGCTCGCTCATCGTCGACCCGCTGCCGTTCGGGACGATCGCCTGCGGCAACCGCGACCGCTGTGCGGCGCTGCTGCGCAGTGACAATGCCTACAACGCGCCGCTGTCGGCGATCGGGGTCGATTTCGGCACGTGGTGCGTGCGGGTCGTGCCGCGACGCCCCGGGCTCGCCGCCCGCGTCGAGGGCTGCGGCGTGACGCACCTGCCGATTCCGGTCACGGGCACCATTCGGACCGTCGGGGCGCGTGCGCGCCAAACGTTCTGGGTCGAGCGGCGCACCGAGAACGGCGAGGACACGCTGGCGGTCGGGGGCGATGTGCCCATGGGACGCGGCCAGCGCGTCTACCGGGCCATGTCCGATCCGGCGCGCGGTACGGGCCTGCTGTTGAAAGAGGCACTGCGCGAGATCGGAGTACGGATCGCAGGACCGGTGCGGGTGCACTTCGAGCCACTGCCAGCCCAGGCGCATCTGCTGGCGCGGGTCGATGGGCTCATGGTGCGCGAGCAGCTTTGGCGGATGCTGCAGTACTCCAATAATTACATCGCCGATGTGCTCACGCTCGACATGGGTGCGATCACGCAGCCGCGCGAGACACTCGCCTCGGCCAGCAAGTTGCTGGAGAATTTCGTGGCGGGCACCGAGTATGGCGACCCGCCCGATCAGGGCCCGCCGCCGTTGTTCAGCGGCAGTGGCCTGACCACCGGCAATCGGCTCTCGGCGCACGACCTGGTCCAGCTGCTCAGCCACGAGTATCACGACACGCGCCGATTCGGTGCCTTCTATGCCGGACTGGTCGCGCCGCACGATGCGCCGTTCCTCTTCCTGCGCCAGGGCAATGCCGATTGGCTGAACCGCGTGGCGCTGAAGACCGGCACGCTGAATGATCCGCGCTCGGTGTGCGGCGTGGCCGGCTACCTGCGCACCGAGCACGGCGGTTGGATCGCCTTCGCGGCGATCGTCAACGGCGGCCCGCGCTGGCGGCACGTGCCGCTGTACCAGGCGATCGGCGCCGAACGTTCCGACATCGAGGCGCTCGCGCGGCGTTACTGAGGCGCACGCCGGGGGCGCTTTGCTATCCTCAGGAAATTGACCGGAGGAAGTCCGTGGCGCCACCGCTCGGTGAAGATCAATCCGTCGTCGCCGACCCATGGGGTGAGCGCATGCCGCGCACGGTGGGCCTCTGGAGCGCCGTGGTCGTGCTGGTCGGGGTCACCGTCGGCAGCGGCATCTTCCGCGTCCCGGCGACGGTCGATGGTCTCTTGCACTCGCCCGGGCCGGCCATGCTGTGCTGGACGCTCGGCGGTCTGGTGGCGCTCGCCGGGGCACTCTCCGTGGCGGAGCTCGCCGCGGCCATGCCCCGGTCCGGCGGGATCTTCGCCTACCTCCTGGAGGCCTACGGTCCGGTCCCGGCGTTCCTGTTCGGCTGGACGGAACTCGCCGTCATCCGCGCCTCGGCGCTCGGGGCGACCTCCACCATCTTCGCGGAGTATCTCGGCTACTTCATTCCGCTCCCGCCTGAGCAGTTGCATTGGGTCGCCGCCGGTACCATTCTCACTGTCGGGATCATCAATTACATCGGTGTGAAGCGTGCCGTCGCGGTACTCGCGCCGGCGACAGCCGCCAAATTCGCTGCACTGCTGGTGCTCGGACTGCTCGCCTTCAGCGCCGTGTCGGGGGGAACCGCTGGCTCTGCGCACCGCGTCCTCTGGCACGGCGGGGCGCATCTGTCGCTGATCGCCACGGCGCTGGTGCCGGTGATGTGGACCTACGATGGCTGGGCCGACGTGTCCTTCATGGGCGGCGAGGTGGCCCAGCCGCAACGTACGCTGCCGCTCGCGCTGATCATCGGAACCTGCTGCGTGATGCTGGTCTACCTGGTGGTCAATCTCGGGTTCTTGTACGCGCTGCCCGCCCGGGAGATCGCGCATGCGCCGCTCGTGGCCACCACGGTCGCACAGCACATCCCGCTCATCGGCAGCGCCGGTGCGGTGGTGATCGCGGCCGTCGTATTGCTCTCGACCTTCAGCGGCCTGCATGCCTCGCTCATGACCGGCTCGCGGGTGATCTTCGCCATGGGCGATCGCGGCCTGCTGTTCCGCAGTGTCGGGCGGGTCTCCCCGCGTTTCCAGAGCCCCTCGGTGGCGATCTGGATCGCCACCGTACTCGGCTGCGTGTATGTGATGCAGAACGACTTCGCGCAGCTCGCCGATCGCTTCGTGCTCGGCCTGTGGCCGTTCTACGTGCTCACCGTGGCCGGGGTGTACGTGCTGCGTCGGCGCCAGCCGGACCTCGAGCGCCCGTACCGGACCTGGGGCTATCCGATCGTACCGGCCGTGTTCCTGCTCGCCTCACTCGGTATGCTGGCCAACGCGCTGGTCACGGACCCGCGCGACACCGGGGTGACGCTCCTGGTCATCGTGTCCGGCATTCCGGTGTACTACCTGTGGCGGCGTTTCACGACTCCCCGGGCGGCATAGCCTCGAGCTGCTCGGGCGCATCCAACTGGTCGCCGAGCAGCCGGCGCACCGCCACGTAGCACAGCGGAATGATCAGTACACCGAGCACCACGGCGCTCAGCATGCCGCCGACCACACAGGTGCCGATATCATGGCGGGCGTTTGCGCCGGCGCCGGTGGAGACCACCATCGGGAATACGCCCAGGATGAACGCGAACGAGGTCATCACGATCGGCCGGAAGCGCAGCCGCGCTGCCTCGAGCACGGCGTGGTGCAGGTCGTGCCCCTGGCGCTGCAGTTCGACGGCGAACTCCACGATCAGGATGGCGTTCTTGGCGGTCAGGCCGATGATCGTGACCAGACCGATCTTGAAGAACACGTCGTTCGAGAGGCCGTGCAGGGTTGCCCCGAGCGCGCTGCCGATCAGGCCCACCGGTATGGCGAGCAGTACCGCCGCGGGGATGCTCCAGCTCTCATAAAGTGCCGCGAGCGCCAGGTACACCACCAGAATCGACAGGGCGAACAGCATCGGTGCCTGTGCGCCGGAGAACTTCTCCTGCAGCGACTGGCCGGCCCAGTCGTACCCGAACCCGTGCGGCAGGTCGCGCGTCACCAGGCGCTGCATCTCGCTCATCGCCTGTCCGGAGCTG
>JAPTUI010000641.1 GCA_028067895.1 Pseudomonadota bacterium
AAACTCGACATCGCGGCGCTGGAGCGGGCGGCGGGGTGATTCCCGCGGCGCCATCGCGGGTCAACCGATCCCGATGCCAAGCGGCGGCGAATCATCGTTTCGACATGCCTGCGGCGAAGCCCGAAAGGTGGTCCCAGCACACCTGGGCGGGCGCCGCAAGCGCGGGCTTGCGCGGGGCGACGAGCCCGATTGGCGGATGCGGCGGAGGGTGCTTGAGTTCGTGCACGCCGACCGGTGCGCCAGGCGCCAGCGCCGCCGATCGCGCCAGCAGGCCGACGCCCAGGCCTGCGGCGACGAAGTCGCGGATGCGGGCCGGGCTCGGTGCCTCGAACTCCACAGCGGGCCTGAAGCCCTCGCGCGCGGCGGCGGCGCTCAGGATGGCTCGCAGCCCGGAGCCTTGCGGCAAGCAGACGAACGCTTCGTTGCGCACCGCGGCGAGGGTGACCTTGCGCGCGCCTTCGAGCGGGTGTCCGATGCGCGCGATCAGCACGATGCGCTCCTCGACCAGCGGCAGGGCGACATAGCGGCGTGGCAGATCGCCGTGGATCGGCGCGACCACGAAATCCAATTCGCGGTCGCGTAGTTGCGCGAGCAGCGTCGTCACCAGCCCACTACGCAGGCTCAGGCCGACCCCCGGCCAGCGGGCGTGGAACGCGGCCATCGCGGCAGGCAGGTCGAGCGTGCCAAGCACCTCGGTCGCACCGATGCGCACCGTGCCGCGAAGCACGCTGGCGAGCCCCGCGAGGCTGTCGCGCAACTCACCGACCTGGCCCAGGATCGACCGGGCATGCGCCAGAACCAATTCTCCGGCGTGTGTCAGCTCGACGCGCCGCGTCGTCCGCTGCAGCAATTGCACGCCCAGCTCGGCTTCGAGCTGGCGGATCTGCGCCGAGATCGCCGGTTGTGCGACATGGAGATGCTCGGCCGCGCGCGTGAAACCGCCCTGGCGCACGACGGCATCGAAGTACCGCAATTTCCTGAGATCCATGGATTCATCGTAATCGGCGATCAATCCGTGTTCCATTCTGTATTGGACTGATGAGTTGCATGAACATAGATTGCCTGCATGCCAACGAAAGGAGTGTGCGCATGCAACAGCGAATGCTCGGTCAGGACGGTCTGGTGTGTTCGGCGATTGGCCTCGGCTGCATGGGACTGTCGCAGGGTTACGGCGAGGTCGACGAGGACCAAGCGGTGCGTGTGATCCGGCAGGCTCTGGACTGCGGGATCACGCTGCTCGACACTGCGATGAGCTACGGCGAAGGCCGCAACGAACGCCTGCTGGGTCGCGCGATCGCGGGCCGGCGCGATCAGGCCGTGATCGCGACCAAGTTCGGCATCGTCCGCGACGGGGGGAACGTGCGCCTGGACGCGCATCCCGACCGTGTGCGCGGGGATTGCGAGGCTTCGCTCGCACGCCTCGGCATCGAGGCGATCGACCTCTATTACCTGCACCGCGCCGACCCGAACGTGCCGGTGGCCGATACCATCGGCGCCATGGCGCGACTGGTCGAAGCCGGCAAGGTGCGCCACCTCGGCGTCTCAGAGTTGCGCGTCGAGCAGATCGAGGAGGCGGCGCGCGAGCACCCGATCAGCGCGCTGCAGTTCGAATGGTCGCTGCTGTGGCGCGTGCCCGAGCGCGATGTCGTGTCGGCGGCGCGGCGCCTGGGCATCGGACTGGTTCCCTACAGCCCGCTCGGGCGCGGCCTGCTCACCGCCACGCTCGCGCCGCGGGACATCGACGCCAGTTCGTTTCGTCGCAGCGATCCGCGCTTTCACGGCAGCGAGCTCGACCGCAACCTCGCCCAGGTGGCGACGCTGCGACAGTTCGCGGCCGAACGCGGGCTGAGCGCAGGACAAATGGCGCTGGCCTGGCTGCTGGCGCAGGGCCCGGACGTCGTGCCCATCCCCGGCACCAGCCGGCCGCAGAGGGTCGTGGAGAACGCGGCAGCGGCCGACATCCGATTGACCGCCGCGGACCTGCGCCGGTTCGACGAATTCGTCCCGCCTTCGGGCTGGGCCGGCGATCGTCGCTCCTTTGCCGTGCCGGTATCGATGCGCTGAGGACCGTCTACGGGTCATATGTGACCGGACACCGCCGGTATGTACGGCGAACTTGACGGGAGAGCCGCGGCGCCGAGCCGGCGGCCGAAGCGCACGCATCGCTTTCGGGATCGAGTGCGCGCAAGAAGGTACGCTGGGAAGCTCGCGACAGCGTGGACACCTCCGCATGAGCCGAACCTCGCGCCTGTTCAAGTTGATGGACGCCTTGCGCGCCCGGCGCCATCCGGTCACCGCAGCGCAGCTTGCCGCGCAGCTGGCGGTCTCCGTGCGCACGGTCTACCGCGACGTGCAGACGCTCGTCGAACTCGGCGCGCGCATCGACGGCGGTGCGGGCGTCGGCTACGTGTTGCGCGCCGGGTTCTTTCTGCCGCCGCTCATGTTCGGCGAGGACGAGATCGAGGCCCTGGTGCTCGGCGCCCGCTGGGTGCAGGGGCAGGGTGACGCGGAACTTGCGCGCGCAGCCGAGTCGGTGCTGGCGAAGATCGCGGCGGCCTCGCCCAAGGACCTGCGCGACAACATGGCCGACACCGGCCTGTGGGCGCCCCGCTTCAAGGGGACCGCGCAAAGGGCCCAGGGCCTTGGCGTCATCCGGGCGGCCATCCGCCGCGAGCGCAAGCTCAGGATCCGCTATACCGACGCCGCAGAAGTCGCCACGGAGCGCGTGATCTGGCCGGTTGCGCTCGGCTTCTTCGAGGGCGCTCGAATCGTCGCCGCCTGGTGCGAACTGCGAAACGACTTCCGGCATTTCCGGATCGACCGGATTTCGAGCCTGGAAACGATGGACGCGGCATTTCCGCGTCCGCGCCGCGAGTTGGCCAAGCTTTGGCGCGAGCACATCAAACGACCTCGGCCGGAGGCAGGCGTGCCGAATCACGTTGCTGACAGAAACTGACACGCGCGCTTCCTACGATGGCGCGGTCGAGGGCAACTTCAACGGAGCGAATGCCATGCGCCTGTACTACCACCCGCAGTCCACCTGTTCACGCCGCGCCTTGCTGGCCGCCGCACATCTCGATGCCCCGGTCGAACTGGTGATGGTCGACCTGTTTCGCAGCGAGCACCACACGCCCGAGTTCCTGCGGCTCAATCCCAACCATAGGGTTCCGGTGCTCGACGACGACGGCTTCGTGCTCTGGGAATCGCACGCGATCATGCAATACCTGGCCGACAAGACGCCACGGCAAACCGTCTACCCGACCGGGGCTCGCGAAAGAGCGGACGTCAACCGCTGGCTGTTCTGGTGCGCGGCGCACCTGATGCCGGCGATCAGCATCCTCAACTGGGAAAACAACATCAAGGGGCTGCTCGGCCTGGGCCCACCCGATCCGGCCGAGGTCAACCGCGGCGAGGAGCAGATGCGCGAATTCGGCGGCGTGCTCGACGCCAATCTCGCGCAGCGCGAGTGGATTTGCGGCGATGCGCTCACCCTGGCCGACCTCGCCATCGCCGCGCCGCTCGCCGATATCGCGCGCGCCAGGATCCCGGTCGATGGCTACGCCAATCTCCAGCGCTGGTTCACCGGCGTTCGCGCGCTCGATGCATGGAAATCGACGCAGCCGCAGCATCCTCGCCAAGCGACGAACGATGGGTGAAAATGACCACACTGCCATGGACAGCCGTCCCGCATACAGGTCGCTTTCGCTTGCAAGCGGACTGCGCCATTCGCCGTTTACGCAGGCGGTCGTCCCGGCAGTTCCTGTCACACGCAAAGCCAAGCCCATGCGCAAGACTGATGCCGCAGCCGCGGACGAGACGGCGCGCACCATCGCCGCGATCTGGCGCATCGAGTCGGCCAAGGTCGTGGCGCATGTGGCGCGCATCACCCATGACCTGGGCCTGGCCGAGGACTGCGCCCAGGACGCGCTGCTGTCCGCGCTCGAACACTGGCCGAAGCAAGGCGTGCCGGATCGCCCCGGCGCCTGGCTGATGACCGCCGCC
>JAPTUI010000667.1 GCA_028067895.1 Pseudomonadota bacterium
TCTTCCTCCACGTCGCGCCCGGCCAGGATTCCAGCGAGCACCTCATCCCTGACGGCCGCCTCGATATCAAAGTCCATTCCTCTCGTCCCCGCACAATCCGGGGGGTGTGCCATCAGGATTCTCCTTTTCATAGTGACCTGATGACCTGTAGCGAACCATGCCAGCAGCGAGGGAAAATAAAAACGCCGCGAGGAATTCCCCGCGGCGCCCAAGGCCCTCTCGTCCCCGCGATTTTCGGGGTATGCGCCATCGCCGATCTCGCGCGCGGATTTTTTATCCGCCTCTCGTCCCCGCACTTTTCGGGGTATGCGCCATCCGATGGCGCGTAACCGACTGCTTTCCTTGCGTATTTCGCACTGTCGACATCGAAAAACCGAGCTTCTGGCGCCGCATCCTGCCTCAGTCACGTCCGTTTTTTCGCACTCCGAACGTCCACCCTTCAATTTTATCGGATGAGAACGAGCAGCACACAACAGGTTCCTGAAGCCCATTCGGAAATGAGCCCGAGACGGCCTGCCCACTCTAGAGAACCGCCCAGACAAGAAAATCCCCGGCCGAAGCCGGGGAGAAAGGAGAAAGTGATTACACCCAAATCGTGCCCTTCATCCCGGGGAAGCTTCGCGCTGCGAGCTCACGCAGGGATTTCAGCTGCGCCGCCTCGGGCTGCCCGTTCAGATCCCGGGCCACCCACTGCAGAGCCTGGTTCAGTACCTCTGCGCCGATCTGCGCGGGACTTCTCGAGAGCTCGACCGCGCGCACGAGCGTGCGTGTAGTCGGAGCACTTGCGATCATCCCGGACTTCTTCAGCTTGACGGCCGCATCGTAGAAGCCCATCAGTCGCCGAACGATCTCCGGGCCGTCCGCGAAATGCTTCGCCTCGATTGCCTTGGCGAGAATCGCCTGCAGCTTCTCCGGCGTCGTGTCCTTACGGATGATCAAGAATCGCTCCGCCAGCGCCGGATCGGCCGCGTCCACCGCGTACTCGCACCCGACGTTGGTGGTGGCGATCACGGCGAGGTTCTCCACCGGACAGGTGAGCACCTCCTCCTCGCCTACGCCATCGACCACCTTGACGATGCGACCTGTGCGCAACCGATACTGGCCTTCATCCGGTGAGAGCACCGTGAGCAGCACCGAGAGGTGCCGCTGCGGGATGCGCAACATCTCATCGATGAGCATGCACACCTTCTGCCCTTTGGATGCAGCCCGCACCGCCTGCGAGAGCGCCCCGTCTTTCCACACGAACGATCCATCAGGGACCCGCACCGGGAACCCGAGCAGGTCCGCGGCCTCCATGCTCTCGTTGCCGCCGATTTCCACGAGAACGTGCCCTTTCGTGCGCGCAAAGCGCCGCGCGCCGAAGGTCTTGCCTGCCCCGCGGTCGCCCTCGAAGAGCACTGGCACCTGAAACAGGTACTGCTCGTAGAGCGCATCCTCGTCATCGGCCGGCGGTGCGGCGCTCGATACCGCCTTGTCCCCGAGGTACCCCTCGAGCTGCTCGGCCATCTCGCGCAGGTCCGCCTCCGTGATCGTCCCGAGCACCTGTTGCGTGTGAGCGCAGGTCTTGTCGCCCCAGAAACCGCACCGATCCGACTGCGGGAATGAGCCGTAGTGGCTCATCATCTCCGCTTCCAACGTCAGCTTGTTCGAGATGCTCAGCGCACCGATTGCGCTCTTCACACGCCCGCTCGCCTGAGCCGCGGTGAGCGCCTTTCTGCCCTCGAGAAACGAGTCCCCGCACCACAGCGCGTAGGAGAGTTCGTTCTTCGAGTTGCGTCGCACCGAGACACAGACCAGGTGACGTTCACTGCCTGTGGCGACAACGAAGGTCCGCGCGACCGCGAACGAGGCCTTGCGCCGGGTGATGTTCCAATACGGATACGGGCTCATCGACCCGCCTGAGATGGACCATTCCGGGGACTTGCGCCCCTCGGTGGAGATCTTGCTCAGGAATGCCGCTAGATCCATGTACGCCTCCATTAATGACCTAGCGGTCTATAGCGAGCGGCCGCGGCGGATTTCCACGAGGCGGTGCATGGTCCATCGGGCGAAAAAGAGCGCGGGGGAACCCGCGCTCGTAGGATAAAAATACCGGGCTTACGCGGCGTAACCGCTCGCGTAGCCTCGCACCGGCGACCCGTAGACACGCTCGAGGCCGCACTCACGCATCCAGAAGCGAACCGTGTCGGAGTTGGCATTCTTGATGCCGCACTTGGCCCGATACGGGCTGCGCTGCGGGTCCAGATACGTGATGTACGCGATCGGCACCCCGAGTCGCGCCGAGGCCTCCGCGAGTTCGTAAGGCGCGACCCCCTTGTCCGGGAACCACGCAACCGATTCATCCCCGATCTTGATCCGCTCGGCCCGCTCGAGGGCCTTCGTGGCGATCCGGATACGCATCTGGATCTCCTCGTGCGTCAGCCCGAATCGCGCCGCCCGGGACCGCTCGCGCCAATCGGCGAGTTCTTCCGGGTCAACCCCAGGGCACTCGCCGCGGTACGCGTGCGTCAGACAGTGATCGGCAGCGGCAATGATCCGCTGCTCGTGTGTCGGTTCCTTCCCCAGCAGCGTGAGCACCTGGCCCAGCGAAGAGCCCTGCAGGTACTCCCTAGGCTGCCGGTCGTAGCCCGGATCGCCCGGGTTGTGGTGATCGCAAACGTCGGCCGGTTCGAGCCCGAGCACGTCACACTCGACGAACACCAGTTGCCGCGGCGCCGGCGGCAGCAGACCCGCGACGCCCGTGGCCTGATAGGCCTCGGCGCTGTTCACGGCATGGCCGTTGGCCGTGGCGCTCGCCCATTTGATCCTCTCCGCGTCGAGGACGCGGGAGATCTCTTGCATCTCGGGGTCTCTGGCCCCGAGAACGAAGAAGTATTCCACCGTTCCTCCCCGTAAAATTATGTCCTCCCCTACCGATAGCGAACGGTCCGCCGGGAAATCCGAATCAGCATCGGATTAAACCCCACAGCCAGTAGCAGGGGCTCCGCTATACTGATCGCAGGATCCAGGGAAACGCCCGAGAGCTGATTCAGTGATTCCGTACAGCAAAATAAAATCAATACTGGAGCACACCGAAGACGGCCGTGCTCTGCTCGAGCCGCATAGGCGGCTGGTGCGCAAGGCGCTCAACGAGACTGTCTCGCACGATGGGGCCGATGTGATCGAATGGCTCCACGAGAGCATTACGCGTGGCACGTATCGCAAAGAATTCTTCAGGAACATCGAGCACCTGACGCGTGATGCCAAAGGGCTGCTCTTCTGGAAAGAGCACCTGATTGGACGGTTCTCGCTGGCGAACGATGAGCGCGACGAGACCGCCGCCCGGCGCCTGGCCGCGCTCTGCCGCGAACTCGAGGAGAAGGGCTTTCCGCTGACCTCGCGAGCTCTGCTGAGCCGGGAGATTCAGCAAGCGCCCGCCGATACCCCCTGGAAGCAAGCGCTCTACTCGTACGCGACGTTCATGGTCAAGGGCGAGCGCACTCTCGCGGTCTTCTGGACCGCGAACAACCGCGAGATGCTGGTCCTCGAGAAGCAACCCGACGGCGGCGTGCGAAGCTGGAAAGTCCTCGAGGTAGCGGGCAAGACGCTGCAAGAGATGGCAAGCGCCGAGGGATTCGAGTTCGCCTACGTCGATGACTACGCGACGTTCGAGAACCTCATCTCGAAGTCGAACTTGACGCCCGCCGACATCGCCCGCGCGCTCGCCTGAGCGAAAACACACGGCGGGGATTTCCCCGCCGTGTCAATCAGAGCCGCTCGGCCTGCCGCTGCAGCGCCTCGCGCAATCTCAGCACCTTGCGTGCATATCCGTACTCTCCGCCAGAATAGCGCCACAGCGCATGCCTGACTTGCGAGCGTACCTGCGCGCCGTACTGCGCCAGTAGCGCCACCCCGATGCGGATGTTCGGTGCGATCAGGAACAGCCTTCGGCGCCCGCCGACCGCGGCCACCCGCCGCTCGTGCACCCGCACAGCGATCTGCATCAGTCCGTAT
>JAPTUI010000585.1 GCA_028067895.1 Pseudomonadota bacterium
GTGCTTGGACTTTCAGCGGTGATGACGACCCATTGCCCGCTCAGTCGCCGTCAACCGACAGGATGAGGTCGCGTTATACGGGCTATGGCAGACTCTGTTACGCTCGCCTCGCCTTATAGCATGCCGGCTGCCGTACGCGGCGACGTGGACCGTTCAGCTTCGAATTCCCAGACCACACAGCACGCGCTCGGCCGATTTCTGGCGAGCGTCGAGCTGAAGGCGTTCCGGATCGCGCAGGCGGCGCTGCGGCACGAGCAGGATGCGCTCGATGCCGTGCAGGACGCGATGCTGCAGTTGGCCCGGGCCTATGCGGATCGGCCCGCCGAGCAGTGGAAGCCGCTCTTTTACCGCATTCTGGAGAATCGCATCCGCGACATGCAGCGGCGGCGCAGCGTGCGCGAGCGGATCATGGCGTGGCTGCCGTTTGCGGCGGACGAGGAAGAACCGAGCGACCCGCTCGCCGCAGCGCCGAGTCCGGAGCTGCCGGCCCTGCGGCGGCTGGAACTCGACGAGGCCATTGCTGCACTGGAGCGGGCGGTGGCCGCACTGCCGCGCCGTCAGCAGCAGGTGTTCCTGCTGCGCACGCTCGAGGGTCTGGACGTCGAGCAGACGGCCCGCGCCATGGGTTGTTCTCAGGGCAGCGTGAAGACCCATTATTTCCGTGCGCTGCGCACGTTGCGCGCCGCGCTGAGCGAACTGATATGAGCGTGTCGGATTCTTCGCCCGAATTTGAACGACGGTTGCGCGAACTGCTCGAACGGCAGGCGGATGCGACCAGCGGTCACGTGCGCTCAGGTCTGACCCAAGCGCGCCACGCGGCCTTGCTGCAAGCCGGTGCGCACCGCGGCGCGTGGCGGGAGGCGCTGGCGGGGCGGCGCCTGTGGGTGCCGGCCGCCGGGGTGCTCGCGGCCGTGGCGGTCGGGGCGCTGCTGCTCGCGCCGCACCGGGCTGCGCGCTCGCCGGTGTCCGCCAGCGCTACGGCGGTGACGGCGCAGGACGTGCAGCTGCTGACCGATCGGGATGGACTGGCGATGCTCGAGAACGGCGGTGGGCAGTTTTACGAGTGGGCGGCCGCGCAGGCGAGCGGCCCGAGCGCGCCGGGGGCCGCCGCTGACGGATCCAGCGAGCATGGCAGCTGAACGATGCGGCGGTGCAACGGCGGCGATGCTTCTGGCCGCGGCGCTCCTGCCGGCGGGCTGCGCCTCGGCGCCGCCGGCCGCCCCGAAGCCGGTGCCGGTGCGGCTGCTGCAATACCTCGGCAGCAGCGATCCGACCGGTCAGGCCGAGCGCTCCGCGGGCGGCACTTGGCTCGGCTACCTCTCGCAGCTGCAGTTCGAGCCGCCGCCGAAATCCAAACCACCGGCCGGCACGGTGGCCGCAAACCGCAAGGCGGGCAACTGATGCTCGGGATCATGCGCATTCTGCTCGTGGCGGCGCTGCTCCTGGCCGCGCCGGCGTGGGCAGCGCCGCCGCCGACGGCCAGCGCTCCCGTGGCGTTGCCCTGGTCGGCACTCACCCCGGCCCAGCAGAAGCTGCTCGGCGCGCTGCGCAGCCGCTGGGCGGCGCTGCCACCGCAGCGTCAGCGGGCGCTCGTGCGTGGCAGCCGGATCTGGCTGCGACTCTCGCCCACCGAACGCCGCCGGGCGCAGCAGCGCTTCGCCCAATGGCAGCGCATGTCGCCAAGGCAGCGCGCGCGGCTGCGTCAGCGCTGGCACCAATTTAAGGCTTTGCCGGCCGCGCAGCGCGCGGCGATCCGGCGCAGCTTCAGGGCCTTCCAGCGCCTGCCCGCGTGGCGCCGCCGCGCGCTGCGCGAGCGCTGGCGCTCGGCCACGCCCGTGCAGCGTCAGGCGATGATTCGACATGCGCAGTGGCAGATGCAGCGCCAGCGCATGATCCGAAGGATGCGCCAGCTGCGGCAGATGAATCGCGGGCCACGCCTGCGTCTGCGGGGCTCGCCGGCCAGGCGGGCGCTCGGACCCGGGGGATCGGGTCGGATGGGCGGCGGGCTGCCGCCGTTGCGCCGGGGCGGTCGCCCGCCGTGGCGCTGAAGGGTCGCTAGCTGAGGGCTTTGACCGCGGCAATCAGCGCCGAGCCGACTTTTTGCGCATCGCCGTACAGCATGCGCGTGTTGTCGAGATAAAACAGCGCATTCTCGATACCAGAGAATCCCGCGCCCTGGCCGCGCTTGATGACGATCACGTTCTGGGCCCGATCGGCATTGAGGATCGGCATGCCGTAGATGGGACTCGACTTGTCGGTGCGCGCCACCGGGTTGACGACGTCGTTGGCGCCGATCACGAGTGCCACGTCCGCGGTCTCGAACTCGCCGTTGATTTCCTCCAGATCGCCGATCAGGTCATAGGGCACACCCGCCTCGGCGAGCAGCACGTTCATGTGCCCTGGCATGCGGCCGGCGACCGGATGAATCGCAAAGCGCACCGTGACGCCCCGATCGATCAGCAACTGGCACAGCTCCCAGATCTTGTGCTGCGCCTGCGCGACCGCCATCCCGTAGCCCGGCACGACGATCACCTTCTGTGCGAACGCCAGCATCACCCCGACGTCAGAGGCCTCGATGGGCTTGAGGCTCCCACTGACCTCGCCGCCACCTGCGGCACTGCCTTCACCGAACCCGGAGAACAGCACGTTGCCGAGCGAGCGGTTCATGGCTTTGGCCATCAGCTGCGTCAGCAGCGTGCCGGCCGAGCCGACCACGGTGCCGGCGATGATCATCGCCGCATTGTGCAGCGCGAAGCCCTCGAAGCCGACGGCGAGGCCGGTGAGCGCGTTGTACAGCGAGATCACGACCGGCATGTCCGCCCCGCCGATCGGCAGCGTCATGGCGAGCCCGAGCAGCAGCGCGAAGATCAGCAGACCGGTGACGTACACGCTCGAGTCGCCGGGGTGCGCGATCGCGAGCACGCCGTGCACCACCGCCGCGGCGAGCAGCAGCAGGCTCACGATCTGCTGGCCGCGGAAGCGGATGCTGCGCTTGATCAGGCCCTGCAGCTTGCCGAAGGCGATCGCGCTGCCGCTGAAGGACACCGCCCCGATCAGTCCGCCAGCGACCGCAAGGGTGGTGCCCACCGCGCCGCCGCTGCCGCCGCGGTACAGCTCCACGGCCGCGATCGAAGCCGCGGCGCCGCCACCCATGCCGTTGTACAGCGCGATCATCTGCGGCATGTTGGTCATGGCGACCTGCTTGCCGCTCCACCAGGCGAGCGCCGCGCCGAGCACGATGGCCGCGCTGATCAGCGGGTAGTTGCTCATGCCCGGGTAGGCGAACGTCACGAGCGTCGCCACCAGCATGCCGGCACCGGCCCACACGATGCCGCTGCGGGCGCTCACCGGGGAGCTCATGCGCTTCAATCCGGTGATGAACAGGACGGCGGTGACGAAGTAGCTCGCCTGGATCAGCGAGCCGGCGCTCCACGGCGCCGCGGGTGCGGCCGGCATCAGCGCTCCCCGGACGCCGAGCGGGGCGCCTTGCTCGATTTGAACATCTCCAGCATGCGCTCGGTCACGACGTAGCCGCCGACCGCATTGCCGGCGGCGAGCAGAACGCCGATGAAGCCGATGGTTTTCTCAAGTGGGGTGTGCGCGTTGCCGAGCGCGACCATTGCGCCGACCAGCACGATGCCGTGCACGAAGTTCGAGCCGGACATCAGCGGGGTGTGCAGGATCACCGGCACCCGCGAGATCACCTCGTAACCGGTGAAGGCGGCGAGCATGAAAATGTAGAGCGCAACGATTCCGGTCATGGTCGTCCCCTTGGGCGGGTCTTCAGCCCGACAGCGCCTGACGCGTCGGTTCGTGACGGATCTGCCCGCCGTGGGTGAGGCAGGCCTTGGCGAAGACCTCGTCCTCCCAATCGATGGCGAGTTCCCCCTGCTTGATCGCCGGGGAGAGGAAGTTCAGCAGGTTGCGCGCGTACATCTCGCTGGCGTTGTAGGCGAGGTCGGCCGGCAGGTTCACCGGGCCGATGATG
>JAPTUI010000022.1 GCA_028067895.1 Pseudomonadota bacterium
GCTGACCGCCGACAACCGCCCCTGGTGGGAGGGACTCGCCGAGGACACACCTGCCATCGACTGGCAGGGCCGCCCCTACGAAAGCGCCCGCGGTCCGGCGGCACACCCGAACTCGCGGTTCACGGTCTCGGCCAAGCGTAATCCGGTCTGCTCCCCGCACATCGATGATCCGCGCGGCGTACCGATTTCGGCCATCATCTTCGGCGGCCGGCGGCGCGAAGTCGCCCCGCTGGTCTACGAGGCGCGCGACTGGGCCCACGGTGTGCTCATCGGCGCCTCGGTCGCCTCGGAGACGACCGCAGCGGCGGTCGGCCAGGTGGGTGTGGTGCGCCGCGACCCGATGGCCATGCAGCCGTTCTGCGGCTACAACTTCGCCGATTACTGGCAGCACTGGCTGCAGGTCGGCGCCAAGCTCAGCCGCGCACCGCGCATTTTCCACGTCAACTGGTTCCGCCGCGGCCCGCAGAACGAGTTCCTCTGGCCGGGCTTCGGGGACAATCTGCGGGTCATCGCCTGGATGCTCGACCGATGCGCCGAGCGGGCGAACGCCGTCGAGGCGCCGATCGGCCGGCTGCCCAGGCCCGAGGACATCAACACCCAGGGCATGACGATCGAGCCGGAGACGCTGCGTGCGCTGCTCTCGGTCGACACGCAGCTGTGGCGCAAGGAGGTTGCCGAGATCCGCGCCTACCTGGAGCGTTTCGGGGCGCGGCTGCCGGTGCAGATGCTGACGGAACTTAAGAAGACCGCACAGGCGCTCGGCGCCTGATCGGCGGGCGCCGCCGCGGTGAGGCGGCGCCCTAATCCTGTTCGCAGACGAAGCGGATGGTCTGGGCAGATTCCGGTTCGGGAATGCGCCCGAGACTGATCAGCCCGCCGCCCTTGAGCTGCAGCGAGTCGCGGCGCACGAAGGACTCCTCCCCACCCGCGTCGCGCACGAACGTGCCGTTCGTGCTGTGATCGATGAGTGTGAACTTGTGGCGCGAGAATTCGATGCGTGCGTGCAATCGCGACACCAGACTGCCTTTGATGACCAGATCGTTCTCGTCGGCCCGCCCGATGGTGAGAATGGGCCGCTGCTCATCGATCAACAGTTCCCGATCGAGCCACCAGAGGCGCAGGCGCGTGCACTGCCCGCGGTCCGATCCGAGGCCCACGGTGCGCACCATGCTGGTGACGTCATCGGCCTGCCACAGCACCTCGTAGAGCGCCACTTCGTCGCGCTGTCCCTTGATCGGCGCAGTGTCGATGAGCCGGCAGGCCGAACGCCACGACCCGTTCAGCTGCGCGACCGTCGCCTCGGTCGTGATGATCTGTCCAGCCTTGGCCTGGCTCGTCATGCGGTTGGCGGTATGCACGGTCGCGCCGAACACGTCGTGGTGCTCGAGCACCACCGCGCCGAAATGACAGCCGACGCGGATGGCCACCGGCTGGCCGTCGACGCGCAACTGCGCGTGCGTACCGATCTGCTTTTGCATCAGGGCCGCGGCGTTCAACGCCTCGTCGGCGCTCGGAAAGGTCGCCATGACCTCATCGCCCATGGTCTTGATGACCGTGCCGCCGAACTGCTCGGTCGCCCCGCGCATCACCTCGATGCACATGGACACCATGTCACGAGCGCGCTGATCGCCCATGCGCTCGTAGAGCCGGGTCGATCCGACGACGTCAGCGAACAGGACGGCGAGCTCGACGTCCTTAGCGATTGACTGTTCGGTCAACCGGCCTCCCCCGGTGTTGAATGTCTCGATTGGACATAAGTCCAGGAATTCATTATACGCGAGCGCACGCGCTTCGCCATGCGCGATACGCCTACGCCTCAGGCGGCCGAGGCACCCGGTTCGACCGGGGGCACCACAGCGGCGGCGACGCGCCGGATCAGCCCTGCATCCGCCCCGCGCGCTCGCGCCCCTTCGCTGAGCACCCGGCGATACTCGCGAGCCCCGGGCTCACCGGTGCACAGGCCGAGCATGTGGCGCGTAACGCTCGACAGCGAGTGCCCTTCGGCGAGCTGCCGCTCAGCGTAGCACGCCATCCGCTCGAGCAGCGCCCGGCGCTGCACCGCGGGCTGCTGCGGATACAGCGCCTCATGCAGCTGCGAGAGCAGCATCGGCCGGTGGTAGGCCTCGCGGCCGAGCATCACCCCGTCGCACCAGCCGAGCGCCTCCAGGACCGCCTCGGCCGTGCGCAACCCGCCGTTCAAGATCACCGGCAAAGCGGGGAAGCAGGACTTCAGTCGCCGGACGACCTCGTAGTGCAGCGGCGGGACCTCGCGGTTGTCCTTCGGGGACAGCCCACCGAGCAGCGCCTTGCGCGCGTGCACGATCGCGACCCGGGAGCCCGCCTGCGCCGAGAGCCGTACGAATTCATGCAAGGCCTCGAAATCCGGCTCATCGAAGCGCGCGAGCGTGCCGGCGAGTTCGCTGCGCGTGCCGCTCAGCACGCCGATGCGCATCTTCACCGTGACGGGAATGTGCACCGCCGCGCTCATCGCCGCGACGCAATCGGCGACCCGCGCCGGCTCGAGCATCAGACAGGCGCCGAAGGCGCCGCTCGCCACCCGGTCGCTCGGACAGCCGCAATTGAGATTGATCTCGTCGTAGCCAGCCTGCTCCCCGATGCGCGCCGCCGCGGCCAGTTCCCGCGGATCGCTGCCGCCGAGCTGCAGCGCGAGCGGATGTTCCTCAGGATCGTAGGCGAGCAGCCGCGCCGCATCGCCCCGGGTAATCGCCGCCGCCGTGATCATCTCCGTATACAGCAGCGTATGCGGCGAGAAGCCTCGCAGGAAAAACCGGCAGTGCCGATCTGTCCAGTCCATCATGGGAGCCACGGATATTTTTCTGTTTAATTCCATATACTTATATATTCGTTTTACAAATATTCCATTAGCACATTTCCGCGACATACATTCATAGAATTGAGCGGAACGGGCTGGCGGACCGGCCTTGAGCCGCCCCCCCCCGGCAAGTGCGATGAGAGGATGAGAGTATGGCGCGATCCCACTATGCCGGGATGCTGACAGGACTTCGTCCCTCATGCCCCTCCCATCGATCGCACTACCGAGGTTGCCGCGATGCGGGCGTTGGCGTAGCGCCGGGATGCCGCCCTCGCGGCCCCGAAGTCACCTCACCGAGCGCCTGCCGCCCAACGCGCGCAACATGGCATTGCGCAAAATGGAGTTGATGCGCGTCTGATATCCCTTGCCCTGGCTTTTCAGCCACGCGAGAACATCCGCGTCCACCCGAACGGTGGTGGATTTCTTGACCGGCTTGTAGAACCGCCCACGCTCGGCGACCTTCCAAAACTCACTCGACAGGGGCGGAATATCGCTGTAATCGATCTGCTCATCCGGCGCCGTGGCGAGCGCCTTGAGCTCCGCCTTCTGTTTCGCGGACAACGGAGGCAGCTTCGACATATCAACTTTGCGTTTGACGATTTTGCTCATAGCGTCGCTTCTCCTTCGGATCCGCTTTGCGGGCCGAGATGAGACGAATGACTTCTCCATCCTCGTCTTCCGAAACGGTGTGTGCGACCAGAAGGACGACCTGTCCTTCGACTGATCCGATGGTTTGCCAGCGCGGCTCACCACCCTCGATCCGATCTTGCGCGGACATCTGAAAAGGGATCCGCGAAAACCCGCAGCGCCGTCTCGAAGCTCACCCGGTGCTTCAGCCAGTTGCGCCGCGCCTTGCCGGAATCCCATTCGAACCGGATGGCCGTGCAATTATGTTACTACATTCTTGTACCGACCGCGAGTCCCGGCTCGGCGCCATCGCATGCGTCCAGATGATGGGCTCGCGACAGGTACAATGTTGTGCGGCGCCCGCGTGCAGGCTTGCGCACGGTCTCTTGGTAACGATTGCTTGAATCGTCCCGTTGAAGCGGACGACAAGGAAATTCCAGTGAACAGCGCAACTCCCCAGGCAAGTCGTGCCTACCGCGCGAGACTTGAGCAAGCAAGCTCATTTGAAATCGTGGAGCTTCGCCGCA